>CBESZZ010000354.1:0-4886 GCA_965534055.1 uncultured bacterium
CGAATCCTCCGCCCCCGTGGTCCTGGGGTCATCCCACCAGGCCTGGGCAGAGACGGCCAGCCCGACGCCAACCCAACTACAGGGGTCAGAACGCCAAGCGGGGAGACCCGCGGTTGATGCGTCGATCCGATGGGATGGCAGGGCAGGCCTAGCCGGCCGCGGGGCGACGCTGGAAGCGACCTGCAAGCCCGCGAGGAATATGTGACGCACACCCCGCTTCGCGCCTCTAGGGTAGCCCTGCGTATGGGCGCAATTGTCTCGATCCACTCCTACCGCGGCGGCACAGGCAAGAGCAACCTCACGGCCAACTTGGCCTACCTGCTCGCCAAAAGCGGCCGCCGCATCGGGGTCATCGACACCGATCTGCAATCCCCGGGCGTTCACGTCATCCTCGGCTTGGCTGCCGACAAGATGGCCTTCACGCTCTCCGACTACCTGTTCGGCAAGTGCGACCTCGAAGAGGCGGCGCACAACCTGTCGAAGCGGCACAGCATCGAGGATCCCGGCGCACTGTTCCTGCTGCCTTCTAGCATGCGTGTCGACGCCATCGTGCGGATCGCATCGGACGGCTACGACGTGTCCAAACTCAACGATCAGTTCACCGGCCTGATCGAGCACCTGCAGCTCGACGCGCTGTTGATCGACACGCATCCAGGCCTCAACCGCGAGACCATGCTGACGACCGCGATCTCGGACGTGCTCGCTCTGGTGGTGCGGCCGGACCAACAAGATTTCCACGGCACCGCGGTGCTGCTTGAAGTCGCAGGCAAGCTAGGGGTTCCCCACACTGGGATCATCGCGAACAAGGTTCCATCGAGCCTCTCCGCGGACGACGTGAAGCAGCGCATCGAAGAAGCGTTCTCCCTGGAAGTGATGGGCTTGTTGACGCTCAGCGAGGAGATGGCCGTGTTGGGCAGCCGCAGTCTCTTCGTCAACGAACATCCGAACCATCCCATCACGAAAGAACTCGAGCGGGTGCGAGACAACCTCCTGGCCCACGGCATCGACAATGGACGCGACGGACGCAACTGAACCGGACGACCTTCACAACGTCCTAGAGCGTCGTGAGGAGATCGAAGCGCCGCTCGCGGTGTCGCAGTATTCCACTCTCCTGCGGATGGCGCAGGACTCCGACCGCAAGCTCGTACTCTCGTTCGGCGGTGGCTCGGTGCCAGGGATTGCCGCGAATCTGGCGCTCGCTCGCATCATCGAAGAGCTGGGTCTCACCGACCGAGTCGACGAGGTTTGGGGCACCAGTGCAGGTTCGGTCGTTGGCGGTGGCTGGAGCTCGGGGACCGATGCCCTCGGAGTCCTGAAGCACCTCAAGACCCTCGACCGCAAGGACTCCTTCGACTTCAAAGCTCTGCGCTTCGCCACCGCGATCCTGCTGGGCATGTGGCCCGTGCGCAGACCGATGCCCGAAGGGCTCATCACTGGCAAGCACTTCCGTGCCTGCATTGAAGCGGGACTGACCGTGCACACCTTCGAGGAGTGCCGGGTTCCCTTCCGCTGCATCGCGTGCAGCGCAGACGGGACCGCGCGACCCAAGATCTTCCGCAGCGGTCCGATCACCGACGCGGTGTTCTCCAGCATGACGCTGCCCGGCATCGTGATTCCGCATCGCCATCCCGATGGGAATTACTACTACGACGGCGGTCTCGTCGAGAAGACACCGGTGCCCTCGGTCATTGCCGAACACCTCACGTCAGGGGACGTCCGCGATCTGCTCATCCTCGGCACGCACTTCAATAGCGAACCGCAGGAGGACATCGGCTCCGGCTTCCACCACCGATTCCTGCACACGATCTTCGCGATGGAGAACAAAGTCTGGGACCACCAACTCCGCGAAGCCCGGTCCCGCGACGGTGTGTCGCTGCTCATCCTCAACCCGAAGCTCGGCGATACGTCGATGTTCGACTTTGCCAAGGTCGACACGATCTACCTGTCTGCGCGCGTGCGGTTTGCGTCGCTGCTGCAAAACGCCAGGATCGCGCAAACCCTCGGTGCGTCATGAAGTGGAACCAGGGCTACCGCGCTTCCTTTCGGTCGCCAATACCAGCGTCGAGACCGAAGTGCTCAGCCAGTAAGTCCGCGGCTTCGCGCTCGACCTGAGCCCGGTCCACAAAAATGGTCCCCAACGACTGCTTGCTCTCGCCCGACAGCAGCACAATGAGTTTCGTGTCAGCCAGCACCAGGATGTCTTTGTGGTCGAGCGCCACCGCTTCACCGGCTTTGAGCTTGTCCCCATTGCGCCATGCCCCGTTGTGGGAGCCAAGATCCTCAGCCCACACCTTGCCACCACGGCACTCAAGCTGCAGATGGCGCCGGCTGACCGCCTCAGATGCGAGCACAAACTCGCAGCCCAAGTCTCGGCCGACGACCACCCGCGAATCACTGAGGACACAAACTTTGCCCAAATCAGCCCCAGCGACGACCAGCACCCTGGGGGATGACGCACCCGGGCCGCTGGCGCCTGGGCCGTTCGCACCTGCATCGATCGTTGGAAGGTCTTCCATGGCTACACTGAATCCGCGGGACACAGCCCTCGCGACCGGCGGAGTCTACCTTCGGGTCACAAAAACCCGAGACGCTGATCCAAGTTGCTCGAATGAGGCACGTTCCACCTCGCCCTCCCGTCAGATCACACCGCGCACATGAGCGACTCGAACGATTCGCAGCCCCAGTCGCCTGACGGGCCACGACGAAAGCAGTCCACTTCGGACGCACTGCCCACCGCAGACCTCACGCCGCCGCCGACGGCTAAGGATCCGGCATCGGCGACCAAGCCCACCACCGACGGTGTGCAGTCTCTGGGCGGCTGGGAACACATCGCCGCTGGGCAAGCGAGCCCCATTGGCCTGGGCCGCTACGCCATCCACGGGCTCCTCGGGGAGGGTGGCATGGGCATGGTCTACCTGGCGCGTCAGAACGAACCGGTCAAGCGCGACGTTGCCCTGAAGCTCATTCGCTCGGGCATGACGTCCGACGACGTGCTCAGCCGGTTCGCGATCGAGCGTCAGGTGGTGGCAATGATGGATCACAGCGCCATCGCCTCGGTATTCGATGCGGGGACAGCTCCAGACGGCCGACCGTACTTCGTGATGGAGTACGTCGATGGCCTGTCTCTCACGGACTATTGCGACGAGAACAGCCTGGACCTTCGCGCGCGCCTCGACTTGTTTCGCAAGGTGTGTCGAGGGGTCAACCACGCCCACGGCAAGGGCGTCCTGCACCGCGATCTGAAGCCATCCAACGTCTTGGTGCGCAAACAAGATGGCCAGCCCGAGCCGAAGATCATCGACTTCGGTCTGGCCCGAGCGATCGATCGATCGAGGGTCCAAGAATCGCTCTTCACCCACTCTGGCCGAATCGTGGGCACTCCGGAATACATGAGTCCCGAGCAGGCATCGGAAGGCGGCAAAGAAGTCGACGTCCGCAGCGACGTCTACTCGCTGGGCATGATGCTCTACGAGCTGCTTTCTGGACGGCTCCCTCACTCGCGGTCGCTGCTGCAAGAGGTTGGCTACGTCGGATTCGCACGGCGCTTGCGCGAGAACCCCGCCATGCGCCCGAGCGATTCCTTCCACATGCTCGAAGCGGACGAAGCCTCGGCCTTGGCCACCGCCAGGAACACCGATTCCCAGAAGCTCCGGCGCGCACTGAGCAGCGAACTCGATTGGATCGTGCTCAAAGCCATCGATCCCAAACCGGACGAGAGATACCAAACGGTTTCCGAGCTCGAGGCAGAGCTCGATGCCCACTTAGACGGCCGTCCAATTTCCGCAAGGCCGCCTTCGGTGATTCAGCGCGCGCGGCTCTTGCTGCGAAGGAAACGTGTTCAGGTCCAAAACGGACTGCTGGTCGCGTTGGCGCTGGTTCTCGGCAGCGGATTGACGCTTTGGGCCGCGAGCTTGGCGCGGCCCGGGGGAAGCGGCGGGAGCGATGCTGGTTCAGCTGCCGGAGCAAACATCAGCCGCGCTGAAGCCGAAGAGTTCGCGTCTTCCACGATGCAACAGCTTGCGGTCTTCGCTCCGGATCCTCGCCTCGCGGCCTTCGTCGCTGAAAGCCCCTACGCGAATCCGGCGGACTCGGAAACGAACGCGCATGTGCTGAACTACGACGCGGCGACAGGCCGCGTGCAGCTCGTTTCACCGGGTGGAGTGCTGCTCTTCGTTCGAGACGGAATCGCGGACTTCAACGCCGCCCATGAGGACCTGGTGCCCGGGCTGAGAGACTCGTTCCGTCGCGAGATTCGCTACACCCAGCTGCTCGCTCTCGATCACGAAGCGGCCACTCTGCCGATCATCGCCTGGCTGGAATCCGCAGTGACCACCCGGGCGGAGGAGGCCTCCGGAAAAACCGGCCAAGGCCGACTGGCCGTCGAGCTAGCGCCAGTTGAGGCGACGTCTTCCGCGACCACAAAGGAGGTGCACGCGTGGACGGGGGAGTTGCCGAAGATCACCGACGCCACCTCCATCCCGGTCGCGCGACTCAGCATCCGCAGCATGGCGGAGACCCCGCTGTACGCTCACATCCTGCTCATTCGCGAGGACCGCAGCATCTCCGTGGTTCGCCCGCAGGGTGCGCACGAAGGCCTCGCACTCAACCGAGCCGGCGATGAGGCCGAAGCCTTGCTGCCGCTGAGCGGGACCAACTGGACACTGCTGCGTCCGATGGAAGTCCGGGTCGTCGTGGTTGCGACCCCGACGGCGTCGGCGTTCGAACTCCCTGACGACATCCGTCAGGCGCTCGAAGTCGTCACGAACGATGAGAACCCGAACAGCAAATCCCTGTCGGTCTTCGGAAGAACCGAATCGGACTGGGGACTCGCTGTGCTTCGATTGAGTCTGTCGCGCCCGCAGTGAACCTCGTCGCGAACCACTGTG
>CBESZZ010000355.1:0-4871 GCA_965534055.1 uncultured bacterium
GCGATGAGTGCTTGGTACTCCTTAGGCATCTTCTCCTGCGGGAGTGCTTCCACTTCGAAGTCCCGTTGCGCGATCTCCGTGGCCTTGGTCTCGAGCGCCACCATGCGTTCGGCGAATGCAACCTGGCGCTCGGTGCCGAAGAAGCCTTTGCCTTCCTTGTGTCCCAACGCCTGATGGGCGGTTTCCTGCATCGGGTTGTAGTAGATCGCCTTCTCGTAGTTGGTCTTGGCGAGCACTTCGTTGTTGCCATCCGCACTGTCGCCATCCGCACTGTCGCCATCGGCACTGCCGCCATCCGCGACGGCCTTTGCAAAGTCCGCATGCAGGTCACCCAACTTCTGCGCGGTATCACGCCACTTGGTGGCAACCTTAAAGCGGCCCTTGTAGTCGGCTTCATCCGTCCAACGCTTGCGTTTGGCCAGCTCCACCATCTGCCACTCGCCCTTGTTCTTTTTGAACCCCAGCTCCCTGCGGGCGCGAGAGTTGTCCGGGTCGTACTCGAGCACCAAGTCGTAGGCCTGCTTTGCGCGCGGACCAACCTTCGCGGCTTTGGCGACTTTAGCGAAGGCCAAAAGCGCGCTGGCCGCCTTCTTGGCCATGGCTGCCTGTTCCTTCTGGAAATCCTGGGCTTGAGCCGAGGAGTGGGAACAAAACAGTGAAAGAACGGCGACGAGCGCCGGGAGAACGGTGCGTGGAATCATCGTGGGGATGTGGGGACGCGGTGCGGGCTGGAGGTCCCGCGGGTGCTTCGGCGAAGAGTCTACCCAGCGCCGCCCTCAGTTTGTCGACCGGTGAGATGCAGACGAGCACTCACGGGCTGCTTCGTCCGCTTCGCGATCGCGGGCGATCTTCCGCTGATGAACCTCAACGACGCGAAGTCCGGTCCGACCGACCCGCACACCCTGCTCGAAAACCCGCGCTGGCTTGCTCGATTGGCCCGCGGCCTCGCCTTCGACGACGCAGGCGCCATGGCGCAGGAAACCTGGCTGACCGGGCTTCGCGTAAGACCGCAAGACGCCCGGCCACCCCGGGATGAATGGCCACAGTCCTGCGACGCGTAAGCGCCCCGTGACCCCACCCTGCCTTCGGCTGAAACCGACGTCCTCAGCCGCTTCCTCGTGCTGCTTGCTGTCCTGGCACCGGACCTTCCGCACGTCTACCGCAGAGGCGCCAACTCCACCCTCAAATCGTCCTCTGTTTGGTACTCGCCGTCTGGCCCGGCACTGAAGATGGACCCCACCCCAGACTCCGATTCTTCAAGTTCGTATTCATTGCCCCACGGATCGACTCCGATCGCATCGGCCAGAAGCAGGATCGCGCAAGACAAGCTGGCGCAGCGACTCCGGAACCGAGCCGGCACGCTCGCTCGTAATCCAGGAAGCAGCCAGAGCATCAAGATCTTGATTCGCAACCTGCAAATCGTCGTCGGGATGCGGTCAAGTCGACGTGCCTGAGTTGAGCAAGACAACCAAGACGAGGCCGGCCACCGCGATCCAAACCACCCGCACGACTCCATTCGAATTCTCTTCTGAACGCATGCGCTGTGAGACGCCGTCACTCGGGCCGATATACCACGCCCATTCGGCAACCGTTTAGCGAACATGTGATTCGTGGATGCCTGCAGACGAGGTGAGCTTCTCCGCCAAGCACGTCGTGCCCATGACATGACCGACGATCGCCAGCGCCGAATGAAGTGCTGCTCTTTCTCCTGGCACCGTACGTTCGATCAGCGTTGTGGTGACGGATGGACGAGGTCGTCGTCAGTCCCGAGCACGCCGTCGGGGCCGATCGACAGAATCTCCACTTTGCCAGACGCTGCCTTGCGCAACACATACGCGTGGCCCCATGGATCCTGCGGCGGCTCCGATGAAACAATCAGCCATCGCTTACCGCTCTCATCTGGCTCATAGAGCTGACGCAGGCTCAGGAGTTCGGTTTGCGCGTTGATTAACTGAAACATCTCTGCGGCTTCATGGATTCCTCGCAAATCGGTCATGGCCTTGTTCGTTTCGGCTCGAACAACCGCAGCGGAACTTTGCTTGACCATTGAAGCGAATGGTTCATCGCCTAGGCGCGGATAAACACCGCTGGGGTCTGGTTTACCACCGCTTTCGGTCGGAGAATCCTCCTCAAAATCCATTTTGTTTGCTTCTATACTTGCAAACTTCTTTGCTACTTCCTTTACAACTTTAACGCCGTAGTTGAGCACCATGTCGATGAAGCGTCTGCGTCCGCGTCCGCGTCTGCGTCTGCGTCCGCGTCCGCGTCCGTCTACGTCTACGTCTACGTTTCCGTCTACGCTTCCGTTTACGCTTCCGTTTACGCTTCCGTTTACGCTTCCGTTTACGCTTCCGTCTCCGCAAGAGATCATGGCAGGCACTAGCAAGAGAACACACAGGAACACAGGAGTCTTCATGGGGCGGTTGATGCAGTTGGTGAGGGTCTGAACTCTACGAAGGCGAGAAGGGATATTCAGTGAATCACAGTGGCCCTTGACGTGCGCGTGCCTCTACGTTGGCAGAGACACTCCTCCATCACCGATGGTCTTGACGAAATGCGCGTTCTGCCAAGAGCTCTGCGAGCCACGCGCTGCAGTCTCGCGACTGGCTAGAACGTAGCGGAAACGTGGACCTGGAGGGAAGCCTCTGGAGATCCGAACGCCACAGGCAGCAGCTGGTGACACCAACTCGGGTTCTTGGCCAACTTGACAGAGCGCATCGATCCGTGGCTTCGATGGTCGATGTCCAAAGGTCGGTGCACGTACGGTGCCAGGACAAGAAGCGTCAAATTCGAAGGCCAAACTCCGGCATCCCATTGTCTTGCTCACGAGGAGCAAGACTTCATGGCGAGACGCACCCGCAACGACGGCCCCGACACCTGGCACCACGTGATGAACCGAGCGATCGCAAAACGGTCGCTCTTCGAGACGTCCGAGGACAACCGGTTCTTTCTATCCGGAGTGGCTCGCGCCGTCCGACGCGGGCATCTGGAAGAAGACTACGGGAGCGTTGCGGCGGACACTACGCGAACAATCTTGACTGACGAGTTCGAGTTCATCGGCGCTGGGTGGAAGCGCTACTTCTTCTCCTGGAACCGTACGGGGGCGATAGCCCCGTGGCGTTCACGCGAGAAGCAGCGCACTCGCGTCCGGAATGTCGTCGGCGACTCGCGCCCATGTGTGGCCGGCATCGTGAGATACGTACAGGTTGCCCCCGTCGGCCACAGCCAAAACGGATCCGAGCACCGCGATGCAACCGGTGTCGACGATGCCGACGGTCCATGAGGAAGGAGTGACCGCGACCGGCGCCAGAGATGAGCCACCATCGAGCGCTCGCCGATAGACTGCGCCTTCGGATGCGAAGTGATGAACGGACGCGGCCACGAGCACGTCGTCACCTGCAAAGGCCACGGCTGAGCAGTATGGGGCGTGGAGACCCTCCGTCTCGAAAGTCCAGCTGGCGCCGCCGTCGCGGCTCAGGCCGAGTCCAACGGCGGTCGCGGCAGCCACGATGCCGGAGCATGTCGGATGGATGCACACCTCATGCACGTCGCTTTCGATGTCCAGGGTCGGCTGCCAGCTCACTCCGCCATCCGTCGAGCGCGGGATGCCGCCGACGTGCACAGCAGCGTGGAGTCGGCCTCCGTCGGGAGCACCACTGAGCGAGCGAACGCCGAGCGGCGGACCCACGACTTTCCCTTCGATCACGAACGTGCCCGCAAACCACTTGTCACGCCCGGCCACCGCGTCGAATCCGGGAAGAGGCTCGAGAGGGCCGCCGTCGACCATGCACAGGAGCCGCGCGCCGTCGTTGGTCCCGACCAGGATCTTGTCGTCGACTGCAGCCACGCATGCGAGCGGTGACGTGTCCTCGGCGAGTGTGTGCCATTTCCCATCTGCGCTCCGACGACGTAGCGAATGTCCGCCCACGATCGCAAGCGCGCCACCGCGGCCATCGGCGGTCAATCCGCAGACGGGCTCACCGGCAAGTTCGTGACGACACCGCGTCCCATCGACTACAAACAAGCCGTCGTCCCACGTCGCGACGAGAACACTCACCCCAGTCGCTCCCTTGACCCGTTCGCTTCTAGACATGGATTCGAACTCGCATCAATCGCGGCAACGGAGCCAAATCCCCCGCCCACCGGTTCCACACACGCAGAGCAGCCGCCGAGTATCTCCCGACACATTTGGAGTCATGGTAGATAGTCACGGTAGATGACGCCTCGAAACTCTCAACCTGAGTGAGCCGCTTCGGCATCGAGATTGATGGCGAATGCAGCGTCGGAGCCGCTCGCGCTGACGGCAATCGGCGGGTTGACCCAAACGGCCCCAGGAATACCCCTACGCATAACCAGTACTTGCCATACTTCAGATGTCGCCGGCTCATCACTCCACCTTCTCACACTTATCGGCATGTAATTCCCGCTGTTATCCCCAGCCCTCACTTCAATCAATGAGAGCGACCTTCAGCTGGTCAATCTACCTTACTCTCCGAACCAACATCTCCCGCGCCAAGGCTTTCCTCAAGCTAGACTCAGCCCGGATCGCTTCCTTCGACATGCGATCCAGACCTTTCAGCTTCTCACGCGCAGCCGCTTCAGCAGCCTTCACGCGCTCAAGATCAATCTCCCCAGCCTTCTCCCCCGCCTGACAAGTAATCGTCAGCACGTTGTTTCGCATCTGCGCAAAGCCGTCGGAGATGAACATCTCTTCCTTCTGGCCGTCTTCGTTCGTGACGCGGACTGATCCCGCATCATCGATGCTTGTCATCAGCGGTGCATGCTGTGGCAGAATCCCGAAGCTGCCGTCGGTGCCCATGAACGAGACTGCTTTGACCTTCCGATCGACGATGGTGCGGTCGGGGGTGATG
>CBESZZ010000356.1:0-4871 GCA_965534055.1 uncultured bacterium
TTCGTCCGCACCGAGTTGGGCAGTCTGGAAGCACAATTCGCGCGCCTCGACGCGCGGTGCAAGGACCTCGAGAGCGAGCGCGCCGAGCTGGACATCGAAGAACGCGAAGTTCGCATCAGCCGCGCCCGCGGTTACGCGCAACTCAGCGATCACCTTTTTTCCACGCATCTCATCGTGCGTCGCGAGCAAGCAGGCACCGTTCGGGAAGCAGACGTTGGGCAGGAGCTTGACGGGCTGCAGAAGAGCGAGCGTGAGGCGGAACAAGCCGCACAGCAGCTTCGCGTGCAGCAGGTGCAGTGCCGTGCGGACCGCGATGGTCAGAACGAAGCGATCCGTGTGCACGACGCGGCGCTCGTGGACCTTGTGCGCGCGCTGACCGACTTGGGTGTGCGCGAAACCAAGGCTCGCGAAGGTGCGCAGGCAGCAGAGCAACGTCGCATCGAACTTGCATCGACGGTGAAGTCGTCCGCGGTCTCGCTCGAGGCAGCGACAGCGTCCACCGAAGAGGCGGTCACCGCGTTGAACACGGCAAGGCAAGAGCGCCAGGCTGCGACTGTCGAGGTCGAAGGTCGCGGTGGGGAAGCTTCCTCGCTGCGCGAACAGCTCACCGAGCTGCGCTTGACTCAGGCCGAAACCGACAACCGGTTTGATCGCTTGGAAGAGCGATTGCGCGAAGAAACCGGTGTCGAGCTGCAACGCCTCCTGGGCGAAGTGCACGGCTTCGGTCTCATCGATTCACGGATGTTCCACACCGTCTCGACGGTCGGGACCGTCCTGCGCCAACCGCGTTTGCCGAAGGGTCACGAAGGCCCGCCCGTGCCGCTCGAGTATTGGCAGGCTGACGCAGCAGACGAGGCGACCGCGCGAGCGGAAGCGCCGGGCTACCAGGTGGACGAACTGCAGGGTCCCTACCTGCCGCCGCTCTGGTTCGAAGAAGCGCACTCCATCGCCAGGATGTGGGAGGCGCCGGAGTTCGACGCCCCCGAAGCACGCAAAGAATCCAAACTGCAGCAGAGCCACCTCGATCGTCTGGGCGCAGTGAACGTCGACGCGGTGAGCGAGCTCGAACGCGAGCAGGATCAATTCGTCTTGATCGAGCAAGAAGTCACCGACCTCGGCGAAGCCCGTCAGGCGTTGATGGAAACCCTCAGGCGCCTGGAAGTTGAATCGCGTGCACTGTTCGAGCGGACGTTCAACGAGGCGCGCGAGAACTTCCAACTCATCTTCCGCAAGCTCTTCCAGGGCGGCAAAGCGGACATGTATCTCGCCGACAACGACGACGCGCTCGAGTCCGGCATCGAGATCATGGCCAAGCCGCCAGGCAAGGAACTGCAGTCCATCAACCTGCTTTCCGGTGGCGAGCGCAGCATGACTGCACTGGCGATCCTCTTCGCAGTGTTCAAGGTCAAGCCGTCACCCTTCTGCATCCTTGACGAAGTGGACGCAGCCCTCGACGAAACCAACGTCGAACGCTTCCTTCGTGTCCTTCGGGACTTCGTTGGCCCCACGCAATTCTGCATCGTCACGCACCACAAGCGCACGATGGCCGAATGCCAAATGCTCTACGGAATCACGATGCAAAAGCGCGGTGTGTCTTCCCGCATCGCGGTGTCGCTGGACCAAGTGGATCGCGTTACGGAGAGCAAGCCCGGCGAAGCGGTTGAAGTTGAAGCCCAAGACGAACCCGACCCGGCGCTGGAGCGGCGGATTGCGGGGGAAGAGGCTGTTGGGTTCGTGTGAGGCGAGGTGCGGGTGGTCGGTGGCGCCGGATCGGGTTCTGGATACGGCGGGATTCGGGGCTCGGTGAAGGCGGCTGGCGCCCCTTGGCGCTCGGCGCGCAGCCGTCTTCGACATGGTTGGGAAGGGCTGACTGGCGCGAGGGCAGGTGACGCGCGAAGCACGGAGCTTCGCTCCGTGCTTCCTCTGATTGCGGTTGCCGCGAGAAGACTGCCGTTCGCCTTCGCGCGTTCGGCTTGCTGCTTCGATCGCGATCGTCGCGCCGTTTGACTGTGCGCGGAGCAAGATTTCAATCAGCCTTTGCAGGCCCAAGGAATGTCCGCTCCTTGCAAGCGCTCGTAGTGGCAGCTGAGTTCGAGAGATAGCTCGAAGGATCGACCCACGCTGTCAAGCGGATGGAATCGATGCGGGCGGGCCCCAAAGAACCCGACCCAGGTCATGGGCAGCTCCGCGACGAAAGAGCAGCACTGCCCGCGGCCACGCGGGGCGGCCGCCGCAATGCAAGCCGGCGTCGGGATCCTCGGTCGTTGCCGCGAGGTGGCTGCAGCTTGCAGGGGCGCGTGTGGCTTACCGATTCAACCGACGACTGTCGCGCTTGTTGCCAGGCTTACCGAACGGTGACTTGCGGGCCTCGATGAGCTTCTTCTCGGCGTCTTCGGCTGAGAGTTCGTGGCGTTCGACGGCTGCGTTGATCCGCTGCTGCAGTTCGGCATAGCGTCGCTTGTGCTCGTTGAGGTCGCGGGTCTTGCGGATTTCGGAGAGTCCCTTCACGGCGGCCTTGTGGGTTAGTTCGCCTTTCTTGAGCGCGGTGTTGATCTTGTTCAGTGCCTCCTCGTAGAGAGATTCGCCTGTTTCGCGATTGGGTTCGTTCTTGTTGAACGGGCTGTATTCCACGTGGGCTTCCATGAACTTCTTCTCGTCGTCTGCCTGGGTGATTCTCGAATTCACGATGCGCACGTACTCGGCGTATTTCTTCTGTACTGCTTCCAGGTCAGATGCCTGATTCTTGGGTTGGAGGAGGTGTGCGGTGAGTTTCTCTTTGGCGTCCTCCTGTGAGAGCTTGAAACCGATTCCGTACAGGCGCTCGGCTTCGTGGAAGTCCGCCTTGAGTTGCTCTTGCTTGCGCTCTTGTGCGTCGTCGCCGTTCTTCGTCGTGCGACGAAGCGCGTCTAGCATGATCTGCGCTTGTTCGAGAGTGACTTCGCCGGCTTCAACAGCGCCACCCAGGCGTCGTTCGATGGCGTGGAGGTCTTGCGCGTAGGCGACGCTCAAGGGGAGGACGGCCGCGCCCAATGAAAGGGTGGAGGCCAGAAGCCAGCGCGGGGTCTTGGGAAGGCGATTGGAGAGGATCATGGTGAATCTTTGTTCAAGGGATCCGCCGCGGTTCATGGCGCAAGCTACGGATGGGGGGCGGAGGGCCTCCGTAGACAGGTGCTCAGCGACTGTGAGCAGCGAATTGGCGTAGGTGTGTGGGTCGGGGCGCAGGGTGTCGAGCACAAGGACATCGCAGGCCAGTTCTTCGGCCGCGCGAAGACCACGGCGTGCCAGCCACGCCAGCGGGTTCCACCAGCAGAGCACGCAGGCGAACCACTCGATCCAGCGAACCCAATGGTCCTTGCGACGGACGTGCGCGAGCTCGTGTGCGAGGACCATGCGCAGCTCTGGAGGCGTGAGTTGTTCGGCAATGCGCTCAGGGATCACGATCCGCGTGCGTCCTCCGGTCCACCAAACAAATGGCGTGACTTTGGCGGTGGAGTATTGGATCTCCGGCGTCTTGTGGATGCCGAGTTGTTTGGCGAGGTTCTGCGCAATGCGCTGCACTTGCTCCGAAGCCGGCTTGCAGGCAAGTGCAAGCAAGCGTTGGAAACGCGCGAGGCGATTGAGTGACCAAAAGGCGGCGATCACGCTGCCCGCGGCCCAAGCCAGCAGTAGCAAGTTGCCGACGCTCCACGTGGCCGTCTCCTGTGCGATTGGGGCGAGCGGCGCGGGGGTTGCCGCGAGGTCTTGAGCGTTGGTCGCGATGAGGGCTGCGTCGGCTACCCCATGGCCAACCGTGCCGATTGGCAAGAGCGGTACCGTGAAGAGTGCAGGCGTGCACAGTTTCACCAGCACGAGCAGCCACAGCACGTTGGTCAGATGCGGGAAACGGCCCCACCCTTGTACGGCACAGGCGAGCAATGCGAGTACGCAGGACACGCAAAGGTTGCTGAACGCCAACTGCAGCCACTGATCAGTCACGGCGCTTGCCTCTCTTTGGTGTCGTTTCGAGCAAGCGTCGCAAGCGAGTGAGTTCGGTCCTGCTTAGCTTCTTCTCAGTTAGCAAATGGGTGAGGAACGGCGCGATGGAGCCACCCGTTAGTTTGTCCGCCAGTGTCTCCAGCTGCTGGCCCGCATAAGCCTCACGCGTCATCGCGGCGCTGAATAAGTGGACGGAGAGGCTCTTGTCGCGGGCGATGAATCCCTTGTCTTCGAGGCTTTGCAGCAGGCGCTGCACCGTGCCGTGTTGCGTCTCGGCGTACAACTCCTCCCGAACTTGCCGCGCAGTCATTCGGTCACACTCCCAGAGCAAGTCCATGACTGCGAGTTCGGCACTGGTCAGATGTGGGTGTTCCATGGCGTTGCTTAGTCGCGATACGGCGTCGAACCGTAGACATACGGTTCTTTATCGTAGTTGTCGAGGGGCAGCCTGAGTGCGGCCGAGACATTGCTCAAGAACGTGCGATCCAACCAGCTACGGTTTCACGCCGTAACCCTACGGTAAAGCACCGTAGGCAGACTCTGGAGTCCGACCCCTCCCCTCCAAGAAGCACTCATAATTCTTGCCAATCGAGCTCCAAGGCGTCGTTGCGGCGGGGGTGCCTGCCGTTCTCGCCCCATCGCCCCATTCGACCGCCGCGGCAACACGACTTCCCAACCCAAAGACCGTAGCCGGTGTTCGCGGAGCGAAGCTCCGCGAACACGCGCGACCCCCAACTCCCCGAGCGACGACTCCCCCCAACAGCGTCGCAGACGGCTGCGCGCCGAGCGCCAGGCGAAACGGTCACCCAACTCACCAACCCAATCCCCCGACCCCAACCCATGCGAAAACCGCGGTAAGGGTCAGGAGGGCGATCCAGCGCGCCCTACCCCCAACC
>CBESZZ010000357.1:0-4869 GCA_965534055.1 uncultured bacterium
ACAAGCTTCGGTTTTTGGCCAGCCATGCGCTGGTTCGGCGGGGGGCTTTGGTTCGCTATACACCAACCAACAGCCGAACGTCGGCAACGCGGAGTTTGCCTACGAGGGCTCCGGCTTCCGCCCCGGTCAACCCGTGCTGTTGGTGTTGGGCTTCCAGTCTTCGTGGGTGTCGATCCCGGTTCCTGGGCTGGCCTTGGGCTGCCTTCAGCACACCGACGTGGTGGCGACCGTGTTAGGTCTCAGCGGCACCGGCAATCAGCAGGGGCCGACGGCGAGCGGTCATGTGTCCTTCCCTTTCCCGATTCCCAACGATCCAGGACTCTTGGGGCTGTTCCTTGGTGCGCAGTTGGCGGGCGCGGACCCGACCCTGGCATCGCCGTTGCCGTTCTCGGTTTCCAACGGGCTTCAGATCACGGTGTTTTAGCCAGGGTTCACGCATCGCCCGGTTCACGCTCAGCTATCGCCCAACCGTGATTCGAATGGAGTTGCTGGTTGTGATGGGCCTGAGGTTTGGCGCCGGCACGTAGTAAGACTGCAGCTTGAGGCCCAGCCCCAAGAGCCCAGGGTCCGCGGGTACCGAGAGCGCAACGGTCCAGCTCACCGTCGTGGTGAACGGCAGCACCGCGAGGGCAGGGAACGCATGGCTCCTGCAGCCGACGTCGAGGAGGTTGGGAAGGTTGATGCGCGGGGTGCTGCCAACGGCAAGGGTGGTGAAGCCGATCTGATTGGCCGGTGCATTGGCGCCTTGAATCGTCAAAGTTCCACCGAGCACCGGCGCTGACGCATCAAGGCGCGCCCAGGCCGTGGGACAGGAGTCACGGAAGTCCTCGACCATTGCGCCCGGATTCGAGATCACGAACATCTCGGTGCCGACGACTGGGCTGAGTAGGGGCGCGTAGAGCGCGCCGTCCCACTGCACGAACCCGAACATTTGGGAGTTGTTGGAGAGGCTCGGGGCCAGTTCGCCGCACGCGGTCACCGTGCCAGCCGCAGTTCCGTCAGAGACCCAAACGGCATCTGTTTGTGCTGGTGTCGATGCACCGAAGTAAACGAAGCGACCCACTGCGCGGAGCGACCGGATGACGGAACTACGTGATCCGGCGTAAAGATCCACAACCATCCGAGTGCCCGCCAAGGTCAAGTCCGTAACCCAGAGTTCCCGCCCGGTCGCCGTTTCCTGGCCGACGAAGAACACCTGTCCGTCCGCGGCGGTGATCTGAGGCAAGACTGCAAGCGAGGGCTGCGGTCCTGGGGGCGTGGGCAACAGCGCCAAAGTTCCCGTCAACGTCCCATCAGAAACGAACAAATCTCGTCTCGAGCCCGGGAGGGTTGCATTGAACACAATTCGATTCCCGGCCACCACGAGTTCCGTGCCGTTTGCCTGGGACGAGGCGGCACCCGGAGCTAGGTCGAACGCCAATCGGGTCCCGGCAGCGGTCCCATCTGTCCGCCAAAGTTCGGTACCCGTCGCGGCGGTGGTTGCTCTGAACCACAGCTCGTTGTCGAACTCTGTCAGCAGAATCGGTCTTGACGAGGTCGGCCCCGACTCTAGGTCGATCATTTGCACGGTTCCGGCTGCCGTGCCGTCGGTGACCCAGATCTCAGTGCCTGCGGCCGGGGTGTTCGCGCAGAAGTATAGCTTGCCGCGCCAAGCGAGGAAGTTGGTCGGGGAGCTGCTTGCGGCTCCGGCCGCAACATCCAACAGCAGCTGAGTCCCGTTTTGCGTGCCGTCCGTGACCCAGAGTTCAGTGCCGGTGACGCCGTCGTTGGCAGGGAAGATCACCAGGTCGCGAAGCGCGTGCCCCTGACCTGGGAGCCCTATTCCTGACGTCGATCCAGGCACGATGTCATGTAGCAGGATTGCCGGGGATGTGCCGTCGGTGACGAATAGTTCGCGCCCGGTGGCCGCGGTATCTGCATTGAACACCGTGAACGTCTCCGCATGAATCGGGAACCGCGGAACAGATCCGTTTGGACCGACCTCAAGGTCGCCAAGGAGGATCGGTTGCTCTCCGGGCCGGAACGACCAGAGTTCCGTGCCGGTCTGGCCGTCGTTTGCGATGAAGAAAATGCGGCCATCGACCGTTACGTCGCTGAGAATCCGCACATCCGCCGAAGCCGAGCTCATGCCCGGTGCGATATCAGCAACGAGGCGAGTGCCGGCGGTTGTTCCATCTGAAAGCCAGAGTTCGTAGCCCTCGGGGCCTTCGGCTGTGAGCAACAATTCGTTGGTGTTGAACGGCGTCAAGTTGAATCCCGCAGCGATCCCACCGATCGATGAGACCGTCGATCCAACGTTCCAAAGACCGAATGTCCCGCCAACGTATGCGGAGAATATCAGCCCACCGCGACTCACGGAGAATTGCCTCGGAGTTGATCCACCTGGTCCCGGTTCTACGTCCGCGATCAGGATTGGTAGTAAGCCGGGAACTAGTGCATAGGGTTCGCGCCCGGTCGCGACGGTCGTGGCGCCGAACGCCAAGTAACCACCGACATCGCGAAGTTCGTTTGGATCGCTCGATGCCGAACCGGCGTTCAGGTCCGTCACCAGTACCGTGCCGGTCGCGGTGCCGTCCGAGCACCATAGCTCTGTGCCATGGCTCGGATCTTTTGCAGCGAAGTAGATCAGGTTTCCGACCTTAGTAGACCGAAGTCCGAGTCGCAGGCCTGAGTCGAAGCCTGGAAAGATATCGCGCAACAAGCCCGTGCCGACCAGGGTGCCATCGGTCACCCAGAGCTCGTGCCCATTGGATCCATCGGTTGCGCTGAACAAAGTCAATGCACCGACGTTCACAAAGTCTCGCGGGTCGCTTCCTCTCGGTCCAACGTTGATGTCCGCAAGCCTGACCGTCGTTGCGGCTGTGCCGCGTGACTCAAAGAGTTCAGTGCCAAATCCGTCGTTTGCCTGAAACAGCAGCTGCACACCGTTTGGCGCGACAGCGAGTTCTTTGGGGCTACTGGAATTTCGTCCGGGAACGATGTCCTGTACAACTACTGTTCCAGCAGCACTCCCATCGGTACGCCAAAGTTCATTGCCAAGCGGGAGGTTGAGCGCGGCAAAGTACACGAACCCGTTCATGACCGTGAGCTCGCTTGGATCGGAACTTAGCGGTCCCGGGTAGATGTCTCGCACCAGGCGAGTCTGCGCAGGGCTGCCGTCCGTTACCCATAGCTCGTGACCTTCGCTTGGTGTCTTCGCGACAAACATCAAGTGCCAGACGCCTTGGATTAGAAAAGGAACCATCAATCCTTCGGGGCTAAATACGTTCGGAGAACTCGACTGGGGCCCTTGATTGATGTCGTGAACCATCGTCGTCCCTGCCGTTGTGCCGTCGGTGCGCCAGAGTTCCCGGCCGGTCTGTGGCGTCTCTGCCCAGAAGTAGTAGTAGGACCCTGCCTTGACGAAACGACGATCATCACCGCTGGGCCTTGAACTCAGCTGATCGCTCACGAGATTCAGGTCGAAGGCGATTTGGCAATCTTGGCTCGTGCCGACGGTGCAAACGCAAGCTGTCGCTAGGAGGAGCCATGAAGTGAATACGGTCGTTGGGTTGGCCATGGTCGGTAGGGGGCATCTAGTCGTGCCCGATCTCCGGTGGTCGGTGGGTGAGCGTCGGTCTGCGGTCGAGATGAGGTTCCAAATCGCTGCGTTCGCATGGGACGGTTTGGTTGCAGAAATTCCGTTGGATCCTCTGCAGCAGCCCGGACAAGGCGATGCCAGGGCGCGCAGGCAATCAGCCGTGCCTGCGGTGGCGTGCAACCCCGAATTGAAGCGCCGAGTGCCGGCGTGCGCCTAGCTTCGCGTAAACGACAGGCTTTCCGGCCCGACGATGTCCGCCATCGCGTCGATGAGTTCATCATCGACGCGCACGGCGAAGCGGCCGTCGGCGCGCACGCGGAAGCGACGGCCGGACTCCTGCACCTCGAACATCAGTTTCTGTTCGCCCCGGTGGGTCTCCGCAGCGTTCGCGATTGCGTCGAGGTCCTCATCTTCGACGCCGCTCGCCTGCAACTCGATCACGAGGCCGCTGATCTCCCGAGCCACGACGGCGGCTGCGGGCTCCAAGTCATCGCAAAGCAGCGTGGGTTCGTCGCTCTGGCCGTCCACGCGGCCGTCGAGGAAGACGATGGCGTCTTCTTCAACGCGATCCTTCACTTTGGCCCAGGTTCGTGAGAAGCAAGTGACGCCGATGGCGCCTTCCAAGTCCTCGACCAGGAACCGCGCCATCTTCTGACCTGCGTTGCGGCCGGACTTGATCTGTAGTTCGCGGATGCTTGAGATCATCCCGGCGATGCGTACGGACGTGCCGGCCTCGGCTGCAGCGACGACCTCTGAGGAACTGCCGGCGATGCGCTGGTAGAGGCGACCGCGCTTCTTGAACGGGTGGCCGGACAGATAGAAGCCCAAGGCTTCCTTCTCGCGTGACAGTTTCTCAAGGTCGGACCATTCGTCCGCATCCGATTTGACGGACTCCGTTTCTTTTGCGGCGATGTCTGCCGCACTCCCGAACAGCAGACCCTGACCCTTGCGTCGGTCTTCTCGCGCGAGAGCGGAGGCGCGTAGTGCACTCTCCAAGCGACCGAGTGCTTCCTTCCGACTCGCGATGATTCCGTCGCAACCGCCCGCTTTGACCAAGGACTCGAGTGCGGTCTTGTTGACGATCGCCGTATCGACGCGTTCGCAGAAGTCGTCGAGGTTCTTGAACGCTTCTCCTTTGTCTCTCAGTTCTGCGATGAGATCCGCCGCGCGTTCGCCCACGCCCTTCAACGCACCGAGTCCATAGCGCACGGACTCTTGCTCCACCGTGAAGTAGCGCCGGCTGCGGTTGACGTCGGGCGGCAGGATCTCCACGCGGCGCTTTCTAGCTT
>CBESZZ010000358.1:0-4862 GCA_965534055.1 uncultured bacterium
GCGAGGCAAGGTCAGCAAGGCTGACTTCGGAGTCTCACTTTCGACCGTTGTGCGTCTAGACCTCAGCAAGGACGCGTTCGATCGCAGCGTGCTCTTGGATGCGCACCAGAGTGGTCTGCGTCGCATCGTGGAAGTCGCTTCAGGTCGACCCTCTGTGCTGCGCATCGGCTACTGGAAGAACGCGGATGAATCCCAGAGTGTCGTAGACGAGCGCATCGCGAATGTCGAGGAATTGCTCCGAGGCATGCGTGCAGGCGATGCTCCGGCCCTTACGCTGGAGACGGAGATCGTGGAGATAGGCACCCGTGCCGCGGCGGCTCCGCTTGGCGAGACGAACCCTGGATCGACGGGCGTGAGTGATATCGAAGCGCACTTCATGCCGTTCGGTATGCCCCTGCAACACGACGCGCTGCAACAATCGCTGGAGTCGCCTGCAATGTTGCGGATGCCGTTGCGGGTCCCGATCGCACCGTCGGTTCCGTCGGATGACGTGGCGAGCAACGACTCGTCGGAAGCCGAAGGTTCCGTATCGACGGACGGAAGTGCAGCGCCGCAGCCACAGAACGTCGAGGGTTCGAGCGAATCGACGCAGCCTCCCGCAGCGCCAGGCGGCGAAGCGCGCCCTGTCGCAGCGGAGCCGGCGACGGAATACACGGATGGCAGCCTGTCGCTGACTTGGTCACCCGTCGCCGAGCCGCGCGATGCTCGCGTCGTGGCGCACGGTGTGGTGACTCCTGAAGGCCCAGCCGCCCTCCGCGGCGAAACGGTGGAGTTCCGGGTCGCGTGCAACGATTGGGCCACGATCTCACGCGCTGTCGTGGAGATCTTCGCCGTGACCGATCGTGGAGTGGTTGCCACGGAGCCCATGTATGAGAGTTTCGTAAACTCGTGGAACATTGCGCGCTGGACGCCCGATGAGTCGAGCGGCGCGCTCGTCGCATATCGTCTCGCGCTCCGCGACCGTCTTGGGCGAAGCAACACCACAGCCATGCGGTTTATGCCGATCGTCACGGAGCCCGGTGATGTTCCGGTGAATTTCCCGCGCATCGCGAAGCTACCGCGTCCGGTTGCGGAGATTCCTGACGCCGATGGCGGAACCCTTCGCTTCGAACTGCGCGGGTTGGCACCGCTGCAGGAAATTCAGATTCAGGGTCGCAACTACGTCAGCGATCCTCTCGGAGCGCTTCGTGTCAGCCAACGCCTGTCCTATGGCGTGCAGCGAGTGTTCGTCGAGTCGGCAAATGAAATGCAGGCGCCCACCACGGTGTTTGACCGCAGGATGCTGCTCGGACGAGTTGCGCACGATCCAAAGAAGGGCGTGGGCTCAGGGACGCGCAACCGCGATGTTGCAAGCAACGTCGAGCGCGTGGATCCGAAAGCGGAACTGCGCGTGCCGACGTTCCGAGTCTCGGTGGATGGCGAAGGCTTGAAGCCCGGCGAAGAGTCTTCTGCGGATCAGCAGCGTCGCACGGACACTGCGTTGGGCAGCATGGACGTCCAACTGGCCTTCGACGGATTGCTTCGCGAGAAGGCGTTGAACGTCACGGCCGGTCCACGGAATGCACATCGCGGTGCGCCGACCAGTTTCCACGTCTACACCAACTACGACTACTTCCAGCAGAGCGCTCAAGTGTTCGTGTATGCCAATGGGGCATCGCGAAGGACCGATCCACTGGCAGTGTTGCCGGTTGGCTCCGACGGGCGAGCGAGTTGGACACCAGATGCGACGGTTCCTGATGTCGTGCAGTTTGTGGTCCGCGTGTCCGGTTTGGATCCGAGAGCGTTCGACGAGACCGTGCCGCAAACGTTGCGAGTCTTGAATGGCCCGGCGCCTGCAGAAGTCGCTGCTGCGACACAGGCCGAACACGACGCGGGTTATGGCAACAGCAAGCTGGTGAACGACCACCTGCCGATTCAGGGTGGCACGGTCACCGTGAACGGAGTCGGGATGCCACGCGACACGAAGGTCTTTGTGAGCGATCGCGAAGTGCCGATGGACGCAAACGGTGCGTTCGTCTCGCGGATGATCCTGCCACCGGGAACGCACCCGGTCGAAGTGCGGCTGGAGTCTCCTGGAGTAGATCCCATGGTGCTGACTCGCACCGTGGTGATTCCGGACTCCGAGTGGTTCTACGTTGGTCTTGCTGAGCTCACTGCGGGCGTGCGGAGTGGCGACGCCAACGCCGCGCTTGTCACCGGGGATGAGGATGCGAGGGACGACTCGTTCTTCGATGGCCGCGTCGCGTTCTACCTGAAGGGCAAGATCAAGGGCGAATGGCTGCTCACGGCCATGCTCGACACGACCGAGGAACCTCTGGAAGACATCCTGAGCAACCTCGATCAAAAGGATCCGCGTCAGCTTCTGCGGCGCCTGGATCCCGATCGCTACTACTCGGTCTACGGTGACGACAGCACGCTGGTGGAGGGTGCACCGACCCAAGGACGCTTCTACGTGCGGCTCGAGCGCGGAGACGATCACGTCATGTGGGGCAACTTCGTCGCCAACATGACGGAGACCGATCTCGCGCAAATTGACCGCGCTCTCTACGGCGCCAGTGCTCAGTATCGCAGCGACAAGCTCAGTCCGAACGGTGACGCTGTGACAGCGGCCGAAGGCTTTGTTGCAGAGCCGGAAACCGCTTCTGCTCGCGAAGACTTCCGCGGCACGGGTGGCTCGCTCTACTACATGCGTCACGGCGATGTGACCATTGGTTCGGAGCGTGTGCGACTCGAAGTGCGCGATCGCGACTCGGGCTTGGTGCTCCATACCCAGGAACTTCAGCCACAGGAGGACTACGACTTCAACTACGTGCAGGGTCGTGTGCTGCTGAGCCGGCCGTTGCCTACCGTGGTGAGTGACGGGTTCGTGGTGCAAAGCTCGAGCCTCTCGGGTCACGTCCCGTACCTCGTGGTGCGCTACGAATACCGGCCGAACCTGGGCACGCTGGACAACTTCGCCGCCGCGGGGCGCGCGTCGCAGTGGATTGGCGAGCATGTGCGCGTTGGCGTGACCGCGAGTCGAGACGAACAGACCGGCTCCACACAGGAGCTGGTCGGTGCGGACCTCATTCTGCAGAAGAGTTCTGACACCTACGTGAAAGTCGAAGTGGCTCACACGGATGGTGCCGGCTTGAACGAGCAGTTCTCCCTGGATGGTGGCTTCCTGTTCGGCAACGTGCCGGGAGCGACGTCACCTCAAGACGAAGGCACCGCATGGCGGGCCGAATCGGGATTGGACCTCGACGAGTTGTTCGGGCTCCATGCTCGAGCATCGTTCTACGCCGAACAGCGTGACCGAGGGTTTGCGGCACCTGGCCGATCGACGGCTCGCGATACGGATCTGTTTGGCGGACAGTTGGATGCTGAACTGACGGACTCGACCAGCTTGATCGCCAAGTTCGACAGCAAGGAATACGACTTGGGACCGAGCACTGACGTCGGTCAACTCGATCTCACGCAAGAGCTTGGTGGTGGTTTCGCCGCAAGCATCGGCGCCCGGCATGAGGATTACACGAATCCCGGTGGTCAGGTCGCGACAGGGTACTTCTACGAACAGGGCGAACGCCTCGACGTTGCGGGCCGTCTGGCTTGGGACGATCCCGAAGCGGATCGCGGCGTCTATGTCTTTGGACAGGTCACTGCCGACAAGGACAGCACCCGCCGGGACAACAACCGCGTGGGTGTCGGTGTACACCGTCAGTTTGGAGAGAAGCTCCACCTCGATGCAGAGGTGTCCGGCGGCAACCGCGGCTTGGGTGCCAAGGTTGGCACCGAGTGGGCTGTGAGCGACCGCACGGATCTGTATCTGTCCTACGGCTTGGGCACCGACAGTTCGGAGTTCGGCACAGGCCAGCGCAACGGCACCTTCACCACCGGCATGAAGCATCGCTACAGCGATGCGGTCAGCGTGTATGGCGAAGAGCGCTACCGCCACGGCGAGAGCGGCACCGGCTTGGTGCACGCGTATGGCGTGGATCTTGTGCCGGCCGACGAGTGGACGATCGGGGTCGCGATTGAGAACGGGGAACTCACCGATCCGCTGGGCGGCAAGATCGATCGCACCGCGGCCAGTGTTTCTGCCGGCTACACCGAGGAGGGTGTGCGCGCCGGGACGGCACTGGAGTTCCGCGATGACTCGATTCAGGGCAACGAGCGGGAGACTTGGCTCTTCCGTGGCAACCTGGCCTACAACTTGGATCCCGACTGGCGCAGCCTGACGAAGCTCAATCTCTCGCGCAGCCATGGCGGGGCGGGCGACTTCTTCGACGGCGACTTCACCGAGTTCGTGCAGGGCTTTGCGTGGCGACCAATCGAGAATAACGATTGGAACACGCTCTTCGCCTACACCTACTTCGAAGATCTCCCATCACCGGGACAAATCACACGAGGTGGTGGAGTCCGTGAGTTCGAGCAGCGAAGCCACGTGCTCTCGGTCGACGCGACCCATGAGTTGATGGATTGGCTGGACGTGGGCGGCAAGTATGCGTTCCGGTTCGGCGAGCTGCGCAACAACCGCGATGGTCAAGGCGACTGGTTCGACTCCACGACCCAGCTAGCGATTCTCCGCGGCGACGTGCACATCGTCAGCGAATGGGATTTGCATGCAGAAGCCCGCTGGCACGATGTCGACGCGGCGCGCGATACGCAGATAGGCGCGCTGTTCGGGATCTACCGTCATGTTGGCGACAATGCCCGTCTGGGCGTTGGCTACAACTTCACGGACTTCTCCGACCGTCTGACGAACCTGGACTACGACAGCCACGGGTTCTTCATCAACGTGTTGGTGAAGTTCTGACCGAATCTTCCGGGGCTGAGCTGGCTCCGATCAGCAGGACTTCCATGGTCCTGTTAGCTTCCCGTGC
>CBESZZ010000359.1:0-4849 GCA_965534055.1 uncultured bacterium
GGCCGTGGCGAGTTTCTGCCCCACAGCGCTCGAGAGAAAAAGTGTTGTGCCAAGCGCAAACCCTGCGACCTGACGAATCAAAATATGGTTCATAGGTTGTCTCCAACCTTGATTCGTTTGAACCAACTGTCGGAGTTCTGAAAATTCAGAAACCGACGGTCACCGGTTCGGGCGACTCACCCGAACCGTCAACGCAACAACGACTAGCAGTTGGGCTGAGTGCAAGGCCCCGGGCGGATCTGAATGCACTCAGTGTTGGTCAACTGCAACGGACCAACCGGGCCGATATCCTGGCGCACTCCTTGGAAAAATACGCGGACACCGATCAGGTTGGGGTCGTTTGGAATCGGGATGGTCGTCGACCCCACCGGGCCCATGAAGATTCCCGAGTTGACTCCAACCGCCGGCAGCTGCAGCAACACCGTGCCATCCAAGAATCCGGATTGAACGCAGCCCAACGGTTGGTAGCCGTTGAAGAAAGAAGCGAACAACCACCATTGCCCAATCGCGCCCGGGCGAACGTTCAACTTGACCTGGCAACCCGGCGACGGACTGCCGCAAATCTCTAGAGTCGCGAATGGTTGGCCGACGCTGGCCACCTCAATGATCGGGCACGTCACCCCAACATCGACGCCTTCGATGCGCACGATTTGACCCACGAAGTTCGCGAGGTTGACGGTCTGGCTGCGCAAGAAGACGTTCGTGCAGTCGAGGCTGTGGCTGAATAGCTGACCGCAGATGGACGGACCACCCGCCGGCAACACGCGGCCGGTAATGCAAACCCGCGTCTGGGCGGTTGCGAAGGTCGAGATGGAAACCGCGAAGAGCGCGATCAAAGAAGACTGCAGAGAAGCGCGAAGTGCTCGCATGTTGATGTCCTCGATTGGGTGACGCATCGGCCCCTTCCCGACGGGCAGCAGTATCAATGCCTGGCTGCAGGTGCTGGGCTAGACGAAACGTCGTCTGCTTTGGCATTTGGCCAAAGAACGGCTGCGCGGCGCGCTCGCAACATGGCGTCGCGAAGGGATCGAACCGCACCGCGGAGTGTATGCGAAATGTTCGTGCGGCCCCCAACGGCCTCGTGAAACCCTGTGGAGGCGCGGAGCTGGTATACGGCGGATGGTCACCCGGGCAGCAAGTCCGGTTGCAGGAGACCCAGCCTCGACGCAGCGCTCCATGGGCTGTGTAGTCGAGATCCATGCCGCCCATCCGATTCGCTGTCGTCGCCGCCTGCTTGTTCGTTGTTGGCTGTGGAGACGCGCCGGTCAAGCTAGCCGACGGCGACACGCCGCCTGGCGCGACTCCGGACACGCGGGCCGTGGCCCATGAAGTTGCGAAGCCCCATGTCGTGTTCGTCACGGGCGACGAGGAGTATCGCTCGGAAGAATCCATGCCGATGCTCGCTGCGATCCTCGAGCGCGACTTCGGCTGCCGCACGACGCTCTGCTACGCGGTCGATGAGCAAGGAGCTATCGCGCCAAACCGGGCCGACCACATCGACGGGCTCGAAGCGCTAGCCACCGCCGACCTTTGCGTGATGTTCCTGCGCTTCCGCGCATTGCCAGACGCAGAACTGCAGCACGTCCTCGACTACGTCGACAGCGGCCGCCCGCTGGTGGGCTTCCGAACCACGACCCACGCGTTCAGGTATCCCAAGGACCACCCGCAAGCCGAGGCCATGAACGAAGCTTGGCCGCTGCGCGTGTTCGGGCAGAAATGGATCACACACCACGGCCACTTCGACGACGGGAACGCACCGCTAACCCGCGTCACCAAACGGCCAGGCGTCGCCCATCCGATCTTGCGCGGGGTGACCTCCTTCGATGCGTTCTCGTGGCTCTACCACGTCGACGGTGGTGGCGACGCTCTGATGGGCAACGTCGAACCGCTGCTGGATGGCGAGTCGCTCCGCTCCAACCACGCCGCCCGAGCCGAGCGCTACCCGCGCAGCAACCCCGTGGCTTGGATCAAGACCAACATCAGTTCAGCGGGCAAGAAGACTCGCGTGTTTTTCACCACGCTGGGGCATCCCTACGACTTCACGCTTCCAACGATGCGTCGATTTGCCGTGCAGGGAATCCTTTGGGCGTTGAAGCGAGACAAGGAAATTCCTGACGGGGGTGTGCGCATCGAAATCCCCACCCCGTTCACGCCTTCCAACTCCGGGTTCGGCCAGGTCTACCGCCAACACATCTACCCCAACGCGCCGGTGCACGGCGCGGGTGAAGACACCGAATCCAAACTGCATCTGCAGGACGGCGACCGCATCGTGCTTCTCGGGAACTCGCTTGCTGACCGCATGCGGTTCGACGGCACCTTCGAGAGCGGTCTGCACCAAGCGGCGCCCAACACGGATTTCAGCATCCGCAACATCGGCTGGAATGGTGAAGCGATGACGCCCCCCGACACGATTCCCTACCGCGATCTGGGTGGCGGCCCGCTCTTTCGCTACTGGTCCGGTGATGCCCTGAACACCACGAAGCGCACCGTGGGCTTCCCAACGCAGGAGGACTTTCTGCTGCAGCTGCAACCCGAAAGCATCCTGCTGTTCTTCGGGCTTGCTGCATCGTTTGAACCACCCGAGCGACTACCGCGATTCCGCGCTGCGCTTGAGAGCATGCTGCGCGAGCTCGCGGCCAAGAGCTTCAACGGCGGCGCATCGCGCCCGCAGCTCGTGCTGATCTCTCCGCTCGCCCACGAGTCGGTCGGCGGACGCTTCCCCGACGGCGCCGCGCACAACGAGAGACTTCGCGCTGTGACCAAAACCATGCGCGAAATTGCCAAGGTTCAGCGAGTGCTGTTCGTGGATCTGTTCACGCCCAGCAGTGAGCCGCGCGAGGAACGCTGGACGGAGAACGGTCTGCATCTCAACGCGACTGGCCATCAAGCGGTCACCAACCTCCTGCTGGATGGTCTGGGTTTGACCGAACGCGACACCACACCGAACGCTGATCTCCGTGCCGCCGTGCTCGAGAAATCACGCATGTTCCTGCAGCGCTATCGACCTCTGAACACCGAGTACATCTACGGCTCGCGTGTTGAACCCTTCGGCAGCCAAGACTTCCCCGCTCGTTTCAAAGCGCTCGACAACAAACTGTCCGCCGCGGATCGCGACATCCTGGAGACGCTTCGATGAACCCCTCGATCACTTTCACTGCAGCCCTGTGTTTGGTCAGCGCGCTAGACACGCTCAGAGCGCAGGAAGAGCCCAACCGTGGCGGCACCGTCTCGCTCGCTTCACACGACCTCGCAGTCGCCAAAGCGTCATTCACGCTTCCCGACGGCTACCGCATTGAGCTGTTTGCCGATGAGATCGACCACGCGGTGATGAACCCAGTGACGATCGCTTTCGACAGCAAGGGACGCGCCCTTGTCGCCTGCATGCCGAGCTATCCAATGTCGGAGCCAGGTGTTGCACCCAACGACTACGTGCTAGTGCTGTCCGATGAAGACGGCGACGGCCGCGCCGACAAGAGCCACAAGTTCGTCGAAGGGTTGAACCTGCCCACGGGCATGGAAGTAGGGCACGGTGGCATCTACGTCGTGGATCAACCCCGCGTGATGTTCGTCACGGACACCGATGGCGACGACGTGGCCGACACCCGCCGCATCGCGATGTCGGGCTTCAGCCTGGCGGACAGCCACCACTCACCCAGCGCGTTTTGCTGGGATCCATGCGGCGGCCTGCTGTTTGGCGAAGGGGTGTTCACGCACAGCGCGGTGGAGACACCCTATGGCGTGGTTCGCATGAAGGACGGCGGCATCTGGCGATACGAGCCACCCACCGGCCGCGTCGAAGTACACAGCAGCATGGGTTTCGCCAACCCTTGGGGGCAAGTGCACGATCGCTTCGGTGACTACTTCATCGGCGACGCATCGGGTGGGGCCAACTACTTCGCCACCGTCATCAGCGGCCGCATCGACTGGCCCCGCAAACACACCAAGTGGGCGGATTTCACGCAGCGCGTGCGTCCGACCGCAGGCGTCGAGCTGGTGTCGACCCCGCAGTTCCCAGAGTCTGCGCAGGGAGACTTCCTGGTTGCCAACTGCATCGGCTTCCGCGGCATCAAGCAGCATCGCGTCATCCGCGACGGCGCGTCGGTTCGCGCGGAGATGCAGCCGGACCTGCTGGTGTCGACTGATCCGAACTTCCGCCCGGTGGACATCCGATTTGGGCCTGACGGCGCGCTGTACGTCGTCGATTGGTTCAACCCTCTGATCGGACACATGCAGTACTCGCTGTTCGATGAGCGCCGCGACCGTTCACACGGTCGCATTTGGCGCATCACGCACGAGTCTGGCGCAGCCCTCGCGAACGTCGATCTCACGACACATTCGCTTCCGGATCTCTTTGCCTTGCTCTCCGCCACAGAAGACCGCACTCGCTACCGCGTGCGACGCGAACTGCGGCAACGCGACGCCACCGAGGTGGAGACCGCGCGCAAGGCATGGACGGCGGTGAACTCAAGTAATGACTTTGCACAGATCGAGTCCCTCTGGCTTGCCGCATCGCTCGGCACGGCAGATGTGCAGCTTGTGGATCGACTCCTCGCTAGCGAAAGCGCGCAAGTGCGAACCGCCGGAGTGCACGGCTTGCGCTACGCACGCCACGACATGGCCATGAGCGACGTGTTCCGTCGACTCGCCGGGTGCATGAAAGACTCTGACGATCGCGTGCGCCTTGAAGCCGCGGTCGCACTGAGCTGGCTCCCAGCATCCGCACGCACTACCGAATCCAACACAAGCCCAGCCGCGACTGCGCTCCAAGCGCTGAGGCTTGGCGCGACGGGCATCCCAACTCCTTTCGCCAAACTCGATCGCAAGACCAGCGAGGGCCACGTCGCGTTCG
>CBESZZ010000360.1:0-4832 GCA_965534055.1 uncultured bacterium
TTATTCAGCCGAAGCCGCGGGAAACAGCGGCGACTGGAAGTTGATGGCTGAGATGCTCGAAGATGCGCCGATCGAGCTTCGGGGTTGGGAGTGGCGGGTGCTGCACGCTCGGCTGCAGGCAACTCCTGCGCTGGCGACGGGGCTCATTGGCGTCCGCGCCGCCACGCTCGTCGGGCCCCAGCAATTGGCCGTCGCTTCCAGTCAGAACGGGCGGGTGATCGATCTGAGTTCCGGGCGGTCAGTGTTCAATTTCACAGTGGACGGAGCCAGCGAGTTGATCTGTTGGCCTGCCAAGCCGGCGGGGATCTTGGTTGGGTCTCAAGCCGGCGTGCATGCATTAAGAGGCGATGGTGATGGCATCGAGTGCGTTCTCGATGCAACCCAAGATGGGGCGGACGCGTTTGTGGACTCCATGGCTGGTCCCGTGGGAGGGCACGTTTTCTTCGGTGCTCAAGGCGGAGACATCTCTGTGTATCGCGCGACGACACTCGCGTTGCTCCCCACCAAGTTGCGGCCGCATCAAGGAGCCGTGACGGTCATGGCCGCGTCGTCGCAGCAAGGCCTGCTCGCGACGGGGTCTTGGGATGAAACCGTGCGAATCTGGGATGCAGTGAACCTCACCCTTCGCCACACGCTGACTCAAAAGGGGTCGTCCATTGAGGCCCTCGCGTTTGACGGTTCGGAGCGCATGGCTGGTGGCACGTTGGATGGACAGATCACTCTCTGGGAGTCCACCGGCGGCAAGATGGTTGCCGAAGCGGAGAGCGCTACATCGGGGGTCAGCGCGCTTGTGTTCTCGCCCGATGCGATGCGTCTGTTCGCTGGGACTGCCACTGGTTCCGTGCATGTGTACGATGTGCAGAAAGAGATGCGATTGCTGCATTCGTTGCACGGGGGATCTGATCAGGTGGTTGCACTCCTGCCGATTGAATCCGGTTTCGTCGCCGTCAACCGAGATGGTTCGTACCGGAAGTTCGCATGGGATGAAGAGCCCGTTCCTGTGCGTCATGTGTGCGAGCACACGATCGCAGTGCATGTCGATTCCTCTGGCACCGCGACAATGACTTCTCCCGATGGCTACTCCCGGAGCTATTTGTATCCCCCGGGACCAGAGTCTGAGACCCAACGTCAGCTCTCAACCAATCAACAGACGTTCTGGGGGATCGCACCCAACGGGTTAATGGCGATCGGCCGCGGCGAAGAAGGGGGGCTTAGAGTTCATGCTGCGTCCACCGGGGAGCTCCTTTGGAGCGAACCGGAGCAACTCTGGGCCGCGGCGGACTTCACGGCGGACAGTCGATCGATTTACACGAGTTCCATCGACTTCCTTTCTCGCCGCGACGCCTCCACGGGGCAGGTCGTGGCAACCCATCGTTTCTTGGATTCGCAACGGCGGGATCTCATGGGTTCAAGAACCATCGCCGCGGATCCAAACGGAAACTGGGTTGCCATTCTCTTGGCTGGCGGCGTCGATGTCATCGAGCCGTACCGCGAGGTGCTTGTGCTCGATGGGATGGACCTCACTCCACTGGCTAGGCTGGCCCTGCCAATCCTGTGTAAGGGGCTTGTCGTGCGTCCCGACGGCGAAGAGATCCTCGCGCTGCGGTTTGATTTCTCGGAGGGCTCAAACCAGTTCGCGGTGATCTATGACACGGCAACCTGGCAGCTCAGCGGCCGGATCGACGAACCCCTCGAAGTGTCCGCTGCTAGCTATCACCCCAGCGAACCGCGGATTCTTCTCGGGGGTCCTGATGGCCGCATCCGCGTGTGGGACACGGAGTCGTGGAGTCAGGTCGCCGAATTCCATGGCCATCGGGCCCGGGTGTGTAGCATCGCGTTCGACCCAACGGGTTCGCTCATGGTGTCCGGTGACGCCGCGGGCGAGTTCCGTTGGTGGAACGCGAAGTAGCCGCGTATCCCCGCGCGATCGCGACAATTCTCGCTCCATGCAACTCGATACCGAACTCTTGGCCGCATTCGTGAAAGGCGATCCCACGGCGACGACCCAGGTTGAAGGATTGGTGTACGACCAGCTTCGTGATCTGGCCGGGGCCGTGCGGGGAAGTGGGCGCAAGGCATTGTCGACGACCGCGCTGACTCACGAGGCTTATCTACGTCTCGCTTCTGGCAATCCCATCACAATTGAGAGTCGCAGGCACTTCTTCACCCTGGTTGCACGGGTGATGCGCAACGTGCTCGTCGATCAAGCGCGGAGTCGCCGAGCTGCCAAACGCGGCGGCGAAGACGCCCATGTCCCGTTCGATACCTCAGTGGAAGGCGTCGAACTCCTTGGCGCTGCCGGGAGTCCCTGGTCTCACCTGGATTGGATTGACCTGGACGACGCCCTGAGCATCTTGGCTGAGCAAGACCCACGCATGGCTCGGCTCGTTGAGTTGCGTTTCTTCGGCGGCATGACCATGCAAGAGGTCGCTGAAGCCCTGGAGATCTCTGATCGAACAGCCGCTAGAGATTGGCGCTTAGCTCGCGCATGGCTGCATGATCGTCTCGCGGATCCTGGGGATGGCGATCCGGAGCTCAGATAGCGTCCAGGTCGGAAACTCCCCCAGCAAGCTATACATAACGATCATTATCAGAACCAACAAGTAACCCGCATGGAACCGCACTGTGGCGCTGACAGCACTGCATTGGGATCCTTGAGGCGTTGACGATGGTTCCACCAGCCGAGATCCAGCACGTCGTCATAAGTCGTTGCCACACGATTCCGCGGCACGAAGCGCTGACCCCATGAGGCCGCATGACTGATCCAGTTCGTCCGCAAACCGATGAGTGTTGGCGCATCTGCTACCACGAAGGTGATGTCAAAAGAGTTCAGGCGCTTCTCGACGCTGGCGTTGAGATCGATCGGCGTGCTCCTTGCAGCGGTTCGGCGCCACTCGACGCAAGCATTTGGGGCGGACACATGGATCTGTTCCGCTTTCTCGTGGAGCGCGGTGCGGATGTGAACGGCGTGGGCTACAGCGATCACACGGCTTTGATGGCCGCGACGAACCAGGTTCTCCCTGCGGCGATGAAACTGCTGCTGGAACGCGGAGCCGATCCGAATCTGGCATCGCCAACAACCGGCGAAACACCGCTCCATCAGGCAGCCAGTCACGGTTACCGGAGTGACATGAACGCATGCATGGAACTGCTGCTGAAATCCGGTGCGAACCCAAATGTTCGGTCCAAACCCGGCCAGCTCGCCGACACCTACATCAGCGGCAGTGTCGAACTCGTCGGTGAAACTCCACTCCATCTAGCAGCGGCCTACGGCGACGCAGCGATGATTCGCATGCTGATCCAAGCCGGAGCGGACGTCTCAACGAAAGACGCCCAAGGCCAAACTCCATTCAACTGGTACGGCAAGCATCGAAGAGACGTTCAGCACCTGGTGGTTCCACGTGACGAAGGCATTGCCAGGGAACTCAAGGCAAGCGAGTCAAGCTAGTAGCAATCTGAATTGCGAAAGTTCGATGGTGGGCATCGCAATAACAATGGAAACGCCGCGAATCGCGAACAAAGCGTTGGTGGTGGACAACGGACACGAAGCACTCGAAGGCTCTGCTTAGCTTCAGCTTCCCCACCGTGTCCAGCCGCTAATCGAAGCGTCCTCAGCGCTTTCGAACACGAACGACTCACCCACTTCCGCTCGCAGACTCAACCAACAACGTCGAAGATTGGCTGCGCGCCCAACGCCAAGCGGCGGCGTTTCCGCGCCGCGCAATCCCGAGTCACCGCAAGATCCACCCAGGCCGAGGGCTGCGCGAGCTTGTGACTCGCCCTAGGTCACTTCCCCACCACAACTACTCCCAGCCCCCGCCGTGCACCCCAGACAGTGCTCTCCGGTCACAATCTTGCGCGTGGCGAGCTTGCTCAAATCCCAATCAAGCAAGTTCCGCGGCAAGCCCTTAGCCATTGGCAGGTCGAGCATCTGGTTGAAGTCACAGTCGTAAATCGCTCCGTCCGGAGCGATCGAAACGAGGAACTTGCACATCACATTGTCCACGGCGGTTGGGTTGAATGCCGACAGCAACGTCGTCATGTAACCCTCAAGGTTGCCGCTGCGTTCTAGCCATTCGAGGTAGCGCGCGATCGGCATGTTCGTGATGCAATGCAACGCGTCGAACGTGATGCCGAACAGCGATAGCAGCTCGCGCTTGTAGTCGGCTTGCAGCTCTTGTTGGTTGCCCGACAAGTACGCGCCGACCGGGTTGTAGACGAGGTTCAGCACCAGGCCGTTGCCCTTGCCGTACCCGCGGCCGTTCAAGACCTTGAGACCTTCGATGCTCTTGTCGAACGTGCCCGAGCCACGCTGTCGGTCGGTGCGGTCCTTGGTATAGAACGGCAGGCTCGCACTGACTTCGACTTGATGCTCGGCCAGGAAGTCGGCGAGGTCGGTTTGACCTGGTTCAAAGAGCACTGACAGGTTGCAGCGGTCGATCACGCGCACGCCGGCTGCACGAGCTGCTCGGACGATGTCGCGAAAGTGCGGATTGAGTTCGGGCGCGCCACCGGTGAGGTCCACCGCCTCGAACTTGCCTGTCTGCAGGACCTTGATGACGCGAGCTGCGACCTCTGCGCCCATGTTGACGTCGGCTCCCGTCTGGTGAGGCCCGGCATCGACGTGGCAATGCTTGCAGGCTTGGTCGCACAGTTTGCCGACGTTGACCTGCAACGTGCTGACTTCGACGGCGCGCAGCGGTGGTTTGCCGGCGTCGAGAAGTTTCTGATCGAAGCGGTTGGGCGCCGCGGTGCTGGGGTGCGTTTCGGTCATCACAAAGGGTGGTTCACATCGACAACTTGTCGTGATGCTCGCGCATCTGCATGCCGTG
>CBESZZ010000361.1:0-4828 GCA_965534055.1 uncultured bacterium
GCAAGAGGTGGAAGAAGAAGAGGAAGAGCTCGAAGAACAGGAAGCGTAAGAGCTTCGATTCATCGCACGCGCCAAGCCGGCCTCCCGCCAATCTCTCCACGAGATTGGCGGGAGGTCGGCTTGTTGCGTGATGGCGTAAGGGAGGTGGGCGCGGGGAGTTCGACTTGGAGTCCGCGGCGCGGGTGCGCGGAGACGATGGTTTAGGCAACTGCTAGAATCAGCGTCGTGTGAACCCTTCCGAATTGAAAGGCAGTCGATGGAGCAGCCGGGGAGTCGCTTCCTTGGAGATCATCGCGTTGGTCGTGTTCGCGTTGACTCGGGTGCTGGGCTACAGCGCGCATGTCGATGTGCACATCGAGGACGAGACGTACGTCCTGCTGCACGGCCAGGCGCAGCTCAGTGAAGGCACGATGCCGCCCGTGGTGTGGTCGCCGGGGTATTGCATCGCTGCGGGACTAGTCAGTTTGGTGGTGCCGGCGACGACCATTCCCGCCGATGTCCTGTTCCAAGCTTTGGTGATCGGCGGAGCGTTGGTGATTTGGTGGAGCTTACGGACCGCGTTGCCAGCACCTTTCCCTCTGCTCGCGGCCGTCTGGTGGGTGTGTCTGCCACCAGTGTTGAACGACGCCCGCGTCGGTGGGCTGATGGCAATGCCGCACATCTATCTCGCTAGTTGCCTTGCGCTCTTCGCGACGGTGGGCTCTCTGGCTCGGCAACGGTTCATTGGGGCGGTGCTGTGCACCGGGCTCGCCCCTGTCCTGCGGACGGAAACGGTGCTCTGGGTCGTGGGCATAGCAGCTGCGTTTTGGTTTGTGCCGAAAGTTGGACGCAAACGGCGCGTCGCCTGGATGTTCACCGTCGTCGCAGCGATTTCGCTGACCACCCTCGCCGCGTGGTCCGTACGCGCTCGAAGCTGGACGGCGTTTCGCCAACACTACGCTGCGCACGTGACCCATGAACGGTTGGCCGTTGCTCAGGCGGAAGGGGGCGAAGCGGCGACCGCTCCCGAATGGTTCATCACCGACCAGGCGTTTAGGAACCCGGGTGCTCTCGTCGCGCGGGACTTCCCCGGCGCACACTCGCTGCTAGGCGCGGTGGTGGAAGCGCCGGGCAAGTTCTTCGGCTTTGTCATCACGAATGCTGCGAAGCTTCCGACCGCGGTGGCCAACACCATGATTCCCCATGGCGGCCGCTTGCTTGCGGCCTTCGCTCTGGCCCTTGCAGGGTTTGGCTGGTGGCGATGGATGCGCAAGCGCAACGGGTGGTGTCCTCCCGGGCCCTATGTATGGATCGCCGCGTTCGCGACGGTCTTGCCCGTCCTACCTGCGCTCTGGGTTGCGCCCCGTCAGGAGTTGCTGCTGCCGCTGTGTCCACTCGTTGCGTTCCTTGTGTGGGGTGGCTGTGCAGCTGCCTTGCCGGTGCACGGCAGCTGGTGGCCATGGCTGCGGGGGGGCGTGGTGTCATTCCTGCTCGGGTTCGCTCTGCTGGTGCCAGGTCCGTTCCAACACGAGCCCGATTCCAAGCCGGTGTATCGTCAGGGACTTCTGCAGGGCTACGAACTCTCGCCCGGTGCTCGCGTGCTGTGTGACAGTGACCAGTGCTTCAAGACCTACGGCGACCGCGAGGCCGTCTGGTTGCGAGCGGATGAGTTCGCACAGGCTGGTGAAGGCTTCTCGGCTGCCATGGCTCGAAACCGGGTCACGCATGTCCTGGTGAATCCCACCCTCCTGCTTCATCTCGACCGTTTCCCCGGCGCTGTCGAGGAGATCGCGAGCGACCGCTTTCACACGCTGGCCGTCGTGGGCGAGACGCGGCTACTCGAACTTCGGTGACGCGGAGGCGCTCGCGGTGGCGCCTTCTTCAACACTGCAGCGGTTCCAACGCAGCTCTGATCTGCCCCGAGGCCACGCTTCACCGCGGCTTCCCGGCACGACGCCAAGTGACCATGTCGGAAGCGATGCCTGAAGAAGCGCTGGCTGGGTTCGAAGAGCGCATTGGTCCACAACACAGCTTCGACTTCGTGATCACGCCATGCATCCGGTCAACGTCGAGTTGACGCGCTGATCATACGAGCAGCGCCTGCAGTCTCGCGAGAGTGAGCTCGCGGTGGTCTGCGATGGCGTCGTCAGGCGTTTCAGCCTGTAGCACCTCGACGTTTTGGGTGGTGGCAACCGCGACGGTGCGGCAGCCAGCCGCTCGCCCTGCGCGTAGTCCCGCCGGTGCATCTTCCAGAACGATGCAGCGTCCAGGCTTGAGACCCGCGAGCTTCGCGCCGGCCAGGAAGACGTCGGGTGCCGGCTTGCCGCGGATGACGTCTTCGGCGGCGACGACGTCCTCGAACGATGACCCCAAGCACGAGATCTCAAACACGCAATCGACGTTGATGCGTGGAGTGGACGTGCAGACGATCCGGGGGACACCGGCTTGGCCAAGCGCCTCAAGCAGAACTTCGATGCCCGGGACCAATTGGATGCCCGACGCACGGATGGCGTCGCGGTAGGCGGATTCTTTCTCTACGGCGAGCGCCGCCAAGTGGTCGTCGGCCCCAGGCTCGACCCAACGCAGGAGCTTGAAGATCTCCTCGTTGCGGAGCCCGAACGTGGCGCGGAACTCCACTTCGCCAAAGGTGCGGTCAAGCCGCTGTGCCAGCGCGCTGAAGGCTTCGAAGTGTGCTTCGCGGGAATCGACGACGACGCCGTCCCAATCGAAGAGCACCGCCCACTGGTCGACGTTCGTGATCTCGGTCATGCTGCGCATCGTTCATGAACCACCGGCACGCACCATGAAGATTCGGACGATGGGCATCGCGTTTCTTGTGGTGGTGGTGGCGTCTTTGCCACGGCGGATCGTCGTCGACTGGGGTGTCGATCGCTTGGCCGACAGCCTGACCCGACGTGGGCGATCCGTGGAACCCGCGAGCGGCACTGCGCTGGCGGTTCGAAGTCTTCGCACGAGTCTGGACCTCAGATGAATTGGAAGCTTGTTGTTGGCGTAGTCCTGGGCGCGGTCGTTGCCTGGTGGGCAGTGAGCGCGCTCTTCAGTGCGTTGGCGTTTCTGCTGAAGCTCGCCCTCTTCGGCGGGCTCGTGGTAGGCGGAATTTGGTGGTTCGTATCCGCAACGGACAAGGGACCGAGTTCCTAGGCCCGGCGACGGGCTACTTGTGGAGTTGTAGCTTCCAGACGACGAGGGTCTCTTCGCCTTCGATTACCTCCACTTCCTCGGACGGCTTTGAGTAGCCCGAGCCCCCGCGCAGATAGATGCGGTTGGTCCCCTCAGGAGCGCGGATGCGGAATGTTCCGTCCGCGAGTACCGGCGTGGCCTCGCACGAACCGCCCGGTCCGCGAGCTGGCCCGTACATGGCGACATCGGTGGAAGGGCCGGGCAACACGGGTTTGCCTGTCTTCGCATCGAGGATGCGACCGACGATGAATCCGCCGTGGACAAGCTGCACCACTTGTTTCTTGAGTGCATCGCCGGGGTTCATGTTGATTCCAAGGACGGCGATGACCGTGAGGTCTTTGGCTTTCGCGAACAGCTTGTACTCGTCGGCAGGAAGCCCGGAGAGTTTGAAGCGTCCTTCTTCGTCTGTGTGAGCGCGGCCGTAACCGACGCCCCGACCCGTCGCGAAAACCGCGACGCGGCTGGCCGGCTTGCCGCTTGGCGAGAGCACCGTTCCCTGGATGCTGCAACCGGGTGCGAGCATCGCCACGACTTTGGCGCGATTTCCCACATCGACCCACGCGGTCGCATGGTTCTCGCCACCGGCTTTGAGCTTGATCGGCACTAGGTCCGGCAAGCCTGGCATGACGAAGTTTCCGTTCTCATCCGTGAGCGCACGCCACGCCAACATCGGTTGCGTTAGCCACACTTGGTCTTTGCCTGAGCCAAGAATTGCAGGCCAGACCCAGGCGTTGGGGATTGGCTCGCCGGTTGCCTCGTCAAGAATGGTTCCGCGCAACTCGATCGAGGCGGTGAGCGTCACGTCAAGGCAGGCAAGTTCGAGCGTGTCGCTTCGAAACTCCCTGGCGCAGATCCGCAGGTTCTTGCCCGTGCCACAGCGTGCGATCAGCACGATCTTGTGGGAGCCCCACTGCTGCTTGTGAAACCACGGCACGCCCGAGAACGCGAATGAGCCGTCCTTGGCGAGCCCTTCAGCAATCGGTTGGAGCACGTCGCGCTCCATGTCGTCGTGCCACACGGTGACCATGACGGGCGCGCCAGGAGTGGCGCCGATGACTTTGCCGGCCAAGTCACGGGTGATCCGTGCGAGATCTTGCGCGAGAGCCAAAGTCGATAGACACGCCGCGACGAAGACCTGAATTGCGAGGGATTGCATAGATCGCGAGCATAGTGCGGTGGCGTGGTCTTGGTTTGTCTCGCTTGAATTGCGGCTAGCCATCGGGGCCGTGCGGCGATGCGCATTGAGGAAATGCGCTGAATTGCCCATTGGGACCGGCAGACACTTTTGCGAAGGCGGCAATGCGGTGACACTTGAAGCGTTCACTCTCTTGCCTCCTACGACTCCATGATTCGCCACGCCCTTGCACCCTGTCTACTCCTGCTCTCCGCGGTTGGTTATGCCCAAACTGCACCGTGCGAAGCGCTCAACGACTCGAACACGACGGTCTCGATGAACCTCACGCAGTTTGGGTTCGGTGGACCCAACGGCAACGGCTGGCAGCTCACGCCAACGTCGACCGGCGTGCTGTTCGGAGGGCGCTTCTTTACGGAGAACACGTTGCTCACTGGAGATCGTTTCATGTCCATCGAGATGTGGAGCGACGTCGGCGGCGCGCCGGGAGTGCAGCTTGGTGCCGGGACTTGGAAA
>CBESZZ010000362.1:0-4812 GCA_965534055.1 uncultured bacterium
TACTCAGGAACACGAATTTCTGGACACTGAGAACAACCGATGTATCAACCGATACAATTGATGAGGTTCGCTCTACATCAGCCAGCGCCGATATCTCCCCCAGCATATCTCCAGCCTCGGCATCAGACAGCCAGATTTCATGTCCGTTCTCTGTATAGAGAACAATCTTCAACCGACCCGAAACGACCAGATAAACCGCATCAGAATTGGAGCCTTGTTCAATGAGTATTTCGTTGGGAGACAGCTCTGTCTTCCGACTGGCCTCTGCTAATTTTTGTACGGCAATGTGGATAGTCTCCAACTGACAGAACTCAGCCCATGACTCTGAAATGGTTTTATCATCACCCACTTGCACGCCCATTTACCACAACCCATCGTTCAGCCCCCATATTATTGCGGGCCTATACGAATAAATGCAAGCGGTATGAAACCAACGCTTTGAAAACGGCATCAACGGAACCGCTCAATTCTCAAACTATCTGGCGACGGACAGTCAGAGGTTATTGATTGCCATATGATTGTCAGAGCAGTTCGACTCAATTCACTTCGAGGAACTTACGCCGAAATGGGTTGCTTTAATTGAGCTATTTGGAGCGGGCGATGAGATTCGAACTCACGACCCTCACGTTGGCAACGTGATGCTCTACCACTGAGCTACACCCGCTCGCGTTGGGCCGCATTTCGTAGGCACCGCTCGCTTGGAAGTCAAGAACCCCGACCCCCACTTTTCGCGGCCGCCGACGCCGTCCGCGATCTTCAACACACCATCGGTGTTCCCGAGCCTCCTGGACGATGTTGTCCGCGGCTACGGCGATGCCGTGTTTCTTCCGCGAAGGAACGCCCGCTCGAAAGAATCTGTGAGATTCGACCAGCTGGTGGACGAGGTGCACGCCCTGGCCGTCGCCCTGCTCGAGCTTGGAGTCGAGCGCGGGGATCGCATCGGCCTGATCGCAGAGAACTGCTACGAGTGGCTTCTCGCGGACCTGGCGACGATCTACGTGGGCGCGGCGGACGTCCCCCGGGGGTCGGACACCACCCCGAAGGAACTGCTCTTCATTTTGGGCCATGCGGGCTGCCGCATGGCGTTCGTGGCCGATGACAACGTGGCGAAAATCGTCGCGGCAGGGAAGGCAGACGGCACGCTGAAGGAGCTCGATGAGATCATCGTGCTCCAGCCGAAAACCGATCTCCCGGGAGCTCTCGCGCTAGGCGACCTGGTCGAGCGCGGCAAAGCGCGGCTCACCGGAGACTCGGCAACCAAGGCCAAGAGCGAACTCTCGACCCGACTGGCTGCCGCCACGCCGGAAGATCTGCTCACGGTCATCTACACGAGCGGTACCACGGCGCAGCCCAAGGGTGTGATGCTCACTCACCACAACATCCTGCAAAACATGCGGCAAGCCCGCGCGGTGCTGCACCTCACTGGGCAGGACAAGATGCTGTCGCTGCTGCCGGCGTGGCACGCCTACGAGCGGATGCTGGACTACGTGGCCATGGCGGTGGGCGCGACGCTGACCTACACCGACCGCCGTCGCATCAAGGAAGACCTGAAGAAGGTACAACCCACCGTCTTCGCGGCCGTGCCACGCATTTGGGAGATGCTGCATGACGGCATCGTCACCCACGGCAAGAAGCTCGACGGTTTGAAGGGCAAGATCCTGCGCAAGTCACTCTCCGCGGCGCGCGAAGTGGGCGGCGGTCGCGGCAGCCCCTGGACACGAATGGTCCACCGCTTCGCCTCACGCAAGATTTACCCAACCATCCGCGAAGTCACGGGCGGCAATCTGCGCATCGCGATCTCAGGCGGTGGTGCACTGCCCAGACACGTCGACGAGGGAATGCTCGGCGTTGGCATTCCGATCATCAACGGCTACGGCCTCACGGAGACCAGCCCGCTGGTTGCGCTCCGGTTGGCGGCGGACACCCAAGCCGGCGCCGTCGGGCCCCCGGTTCCCGACACGGAGTTTAAGGTTCGAGACCTCGAAGGCACGGAGCTGCCACAGGGCAAGACCGGAGTGCTCTACGTCCGCGGGCCGCAGATCATGCGCGGCTACTACCAAAACGAGGAAGCCACGGCCAAGGTGTTGGACAGCGAAGGTTGGTTCAACACGGGCGACCTGGGCCACCTCGACGCGGAAGGACGCGTCTGGATCACCGGCCGCGCTAAGGACACGATCGTTCTAGCCAGTGGCGAGAACGTCGAACCCGAGCCGCTCGAGACCGCGATCAAGACATCCGCCTACATCCAGCAGGTGGTGGTCGTCGGCCAAGATCGCAAGCAGCTCGGAGCGCTACTGGTCGTGGATGACGACAGCTTGGAGAAGGCGATCCCGCGCTCTGAATGGACGGTTGCTGACGGTTGGATCGTGGGCGAGTCGGTCCTGGCACTCCTGCGCAAGGAGATGAGCAGCACGCTGACCACGGCCGAGGGCTTTCGCTCATTCGAGCGGGTCGGCCCGTTCCGTGCTCGCTGCGAAGCGTTCTCTCCGGAGAACGGTCTGCTGACCCCTACCCTGAAGTTGAAGCGTCACGTCGTCACCAAGACGTTCGCTACGACGTTGGCGGAAATGTTCGGCGACTGAGCTAGTGATGCGTCGCCCCACTCACAGGGCGGCGCTCAGCTAGAGCTTCTCAGTCGGCAGTGCGCGAAGTCGTTCGCCGAACATTCGCACCTCTTCGAGCATCGCACCGGGTGCCTGCTCATGAGGCAGATGGCCACCGCCATGCAGAACCGTCACGGGGCAACGGAACCAGCGGGAGAACGCGCTCGAGTGCTTCGGCATTTGAAACACCGCGTCGCAGTCACCCCAAAGCAACATGGTGCGGCCTTCATAGGCCTTGCCCACAGCCGCGAGGAGACCGTGGTCTGGGCGGCTACTCCGCGATCCCAACGTGCGGGCTGAGTCGTAGTTCTCGGGGATTCGAAGCAGCGTCGCGTATTCGGCGATCTGAGCCTCGGGCAAGTACAAGTCGCGGGTGGAACGATCCCGAAGACCGTCTTCGGCGATGCCCTCCCAAATTGAACCGTTGCGGAACGTCGAGCCCGGCCGCGCCATCCAGCCAAACCACCGCACCAGCCAATGCGCGGGCGCGGATCGTTGCGACAGTTCGCTCACGGCCATCTCCCCGTCCTCACGGGGCACACCTTCGGCGTCCATCAACACGAGACCATCCACGCGCTCTGGAGCGAACGCGGCCACGTAGCTCGCAACGATCGCGCCGTAGCCGTGCCCAACCACCACAGCTCGTTGGACACCGGTGCGCCGCATGAACCGCAACACGAATTCCGCCGCGCGGTCGGGTTCCAACATCGTTTGCTCGGGGTGCTTCAACGTCTCGGTGAATCCGTGACCTGGCAGGTCCACGGCCACGAGGTCAAACTCCACCGCGAGGTCGGTTGGGGCGAGAACGTTCTTCGGGACAATGACTTCGGCCCACGTGAACAGCGAGGACGGCACACCGTGCAGAAACAGCAGCGTCTGAGTCTCGGCATCTTCGGCGGCGCCGAGCTTGGTCCGCTTCACCCAGTGAACTTCGGCCGCGAATGGCTCCGCAAGCGGGGCCGGACGCGGATGCAGCGGGCCGCCCCCGCACCAATCCCAGAACGCGGCGTCGTTGCCATCGCCGCCGTATGAGATCTCGAACGAATCACGGAACGCCTCGGCGAGGAGCGTGTTGGACTCCAAAGCCCGCACGCGCGACAGGGCGCCACGCTTGTCGAGGGCGCACGCTGCAAGCGTGGAAGCCATCAGTGCGGCCAGAAGGAACGGAGATTGGAACGAAGGGATCGAGCGCATGGGGACGGAAGAGGATACCAACCGATTCCGAAGTTCGGACCGGCGTTGATGCAGCCCGTGTCATCCCCGCGTCGATCGGGCGGATCGCGGCGATGGCATGGACCTGGTGACCTGACGGAGCGCCTACGGCTGCGCAGTCAGGAACCTCCGGTCAGCTTTCCCCGAGCGCTCCGAGCGTCGCCAACTCCAGCCGCGCCGGCAGATCCACGGGGCTCGCTTCTCGCCGGCGAAGCGTCGCTGCCAGCGACGCCGAAACGAAGTCAGACGCCGCCTGCACGGCCGCGGGCAGCTCGAGCCGACGCCGATTCCAGGGCCAGATGAAATCCTCCACTTCGCCCACATGGATCGTGCGCCGAACCCTCAGCGCGTCTGCAAACACCGTCGCCAGAGCGCTGGCGAACGCGCATCCCGTGCCGCGCACCGCAGCGAGGGGCACCCGAGGGTGCTCGGTCCGGAACAGGACTTCGTCGTCTGCATACAACGTGTCGACCACGACCTCACCTGCATCGTGCCCGCCCTTGAGCACGAAGAACGTCGCTTCCGCGAGCGCCTCCTCACCGATCTGCTCGAACTCCGGACGGTTGGGTGTGACCACGTAGGCGTTCGGCAGGAGCCGCTGCACCAACGCATCGCGAATTTCCTCACCCAGCTGCAGTCCGCCGGTGGTCGCGCCCAAAACCGGATCGACCACGAGCGTGAGGTCGTGGCGTATGACCGCTGCCGTCACGACGGCGACCTGCTGCGGCGATGCAAACAGACCGGTCTTGACCACAATGCGCGCCGTCTCGGGCTCGTCGAGCCGCGCATCTTCGAGGGCGGCAAGGAAAGCCGCTTCAAACGCTGCGTCGGCGATGGGTTGCACCGCCGAGAATCCGAGCCGGGTCTGCTCGGTCATGCAGGTCGCGATCGGCAACCCGAAGCCGCCGCATCGATCCACGACCCGCGCATCGAGCGTCAGTCCAGCGCCTCCGCTGGGGTCGATGCCGCCCACCAGCAACACGCCGGTGCGGCGAAC
>CBESZZ010000363.1:0-4808 GCA_965534055.1 uncultured bacterium
AACAGCACCTTCAAGTAGCGCGTTTCCGGGCATTCGAGCGCTACCGGATGGTCGGGGCCCGCACCGTGGCTAGCGAGGATCCGCACATCGCGCCGCGCTTGCGCCGCGGCTTCGCGCAGCGTCTTGATGAAGTGCATCTCCGAAACCACACCCGAACACGAGCACGTCACGAGCAGGCCTCCGCGGTCCAAGACCGTGAGTGCCGCTCGGTTCAGATCGCGGTAACGATCCAGTCCGGATTCCAATGCGTGCTTGTCGGCGACCCATTTGGGAGGGTCGAGGATGATGCAATCAACGGTTCCGGGTTTGGTGCGTCGCAACGTGTCGAACGCGTCGTCGTGGGCGACTTCGAGAGCGATCTGGTTTGCCTCTGCGTTGTGCTGCGTCTGGGCGACCATCGTTTCGTCGAGGTCGACCGCAAGAACGTGGCGTGCGCCGCCGCGCACCGCGTGCATGGCGAAGCCTCCGGAGTTGCAGCACAAGTCGAGCACGCGTCGATCCTTGGCGAACGTTTGCAGCCGCCGGCGGTTCTCGCGTTGGTCGGCGAAGAACCCAGTCTTGTGCCCGGTCCCCGGGTTCGCGTCGTAGCGGATCCCGTGTTCGGTGACGGTGGTTTGGAGCGATGGGGCGCGCGGGACTTTGTCCATGCCCTCGCGCTCCGCAGCTTTGCTGTCCTGGAGCATCACAAGGCGCGCTTTTGGCCACCGACGCAGCAGTGCCTCTCCGATGGTTTCCATGCGCTCCTGCATTGCGAGTGAAAACACCTGGGCGACGAGGACGTCGCCAAGGCGGTCGAGGATCAGGCCGGGGAAGCCGTCCCCTTCGGCGTGCACGAGTCGAAAACCGTCCGTGACGTCGCGCAGCTTCAGCACGTCGATCCGCAGGTCGATGGCGCGGTCGAGAGCCGTGAGCAGGAACCGCTCCGTGTTCTGGATTCGTTCGTCGCTCAGCATCCGCAGGGCGAGTTCGCTGCGTGGGTTGTAGAACCCGGTCCCAATGGGCCGCCCGGTGCGATCTTCCACGTGCACCGCGGATCCCGCGTTGATCCGCGTCTCGGGCTTGCGCACCATTTTTCGGTAGAACCACGGGTGGCGGCCGTGGGCCTGCACACGCAGTTGGATTGTCGGCAGGGCGGAGCTCACGGCACGGACTGTAGCCGCCAAGGTGGCGCGAATTCACCCGACTTCGGATCTGTCATCCGCTCCAGTCTAGAAGTCCCAGTTTGGGGCCGTGGCGCGGACCGTGCGGCGTCATGGTCGATTTCACTCTGTCGAGTCAGATCCTCAATCTCGAACCGGTGGTTCGTTTGCGCAGCGGGGTATCCTTCGGTCATGCCCTCCAGCCCCGACAACCCGACGTCTTCTGACCCTAGCCATGAGGCCCAAAACGCGCCTCATGCGGCCGAGAATTTGGGAGCCTTTGCGAGGATTCGAAGCGCAATGCGCACGTTGCCGCAGCGCGCCGTTCCTGCCTTTGCCCTTCCGCGAGGCGTCGAGGCTATGGCGGTCGAGACGGCTCTTGCTCCTTCGGAGCGACGCGACAGGTCGGACCGGCGTCGACAACCCACTCCGATCTTCAGCCGCTACGCGATCTCCGGCGGCAGACGAGAAGGCGGCAGACGTGTCTTGGAGGACGTGAACACGTTCGTGGATCGCTACGGCGCGAAGCTGTTCGTCATGGTGATCGCGGTGGTCTTGCTCAACTTGGCAGACGCCTACTTCACCCTGCTGTTCCTGTCCTACGGAGGAACAGAACTCAATCCGGTGGTCGACCAAGTGTTGCGTCATTCGGTGATGCTGTTCGTGCTACTGAAGACATTGGGAATTGGCATCTGCGTCGCTTTCCTGACTGTCGCGAGCAAATTCCGTGTCGCGCGAGTTGGTCTTTGGACCGTTCTGACCGGCTACACGGTGCTCCTTGGCTGGCACCTTTGGTTGCTGACACACCTGCCCAGTTGACCGCTCGCCTTCGGGTCCTGCGTGTGCTGTCGCGGCCCAATCTTGGCGGCCCGACGATTCAGGCGCTGCATCTGGATCCTGCGCTCCGTGAACTCGGCGTCGACACGCTATTGGCGGTGGGCTCCTGCGGGCCCGACGAGCAGTCCGTCGATCTCGACGCGCTTGGTGCGATCTCGATCGAGGAAGCTCTGGCCGCCGGGGAGCACGCGAGGGGAGTCGTCGTCATCCCAGGGCTCGGTCGGCGGCCCGGTTTCGCCCAGTTGGTTGGGCTTGCAGGCATGACGCGAACCACCCGCACGCTGCGCAGCCTCGCGCACTCGCTCCGGCCGGATGTCATTCACACGCACACCAGCGGCGCGGGCTTCGCTGTGCGCGGCAGCGTGGCCGATGTTCCGCTCGTGCATACGTACCACGGCCATGTTCTGCGTGACTACTTCCCGCCGCTGTTGACCGAACTGCTGACAAGGCGCGAGCGCGCGCTCGCGAAGCGAACGGATCAACTCTTGGCGATTAGTCGGTCGTGTGCCGATGAGCTGGCCGCCTTGAACATCGCTCTCCGCGAGCGCTTTGCAGATGTCGCACCGGCCGTGGCGGCTGCGCGTCGGCCGGTGAGCTTGACTAACCGTCGGGCGGTGCGTGACGCGATGCGCGCGCGCTTGGGGATTGCGGATTCCACGTTCGCGATCACCTGTGTGGCTCGGTTGGTGCCGATCAAGCGGGTTCACCTGCTACTCGACGCGATCCGCCTAGCGGAGCCCACCTCGGAGCAACCGATTGTGGTGAAGATCTTGGGTGACGGCCCGTTGCGCGACTCGCTGCAGGCTGCCGCGCCCCCGAACGTTGAGTTCCTTGGCGCGGTGGAGGACGCGGCAAGTCTATTGCCAGCGTTTGATGCCGTCGTCTTGCCCAGCCGTCGCGAAGGGTTTCCCTTGGTGGCAATGGAGGCTGCCGCTGCGAGAACGGAGTTTGTCGGGTTCGATGTTCCTGGCGTGGCGGATGCGGTGGCTGACTTGGGCGGCTACGCGGTGCCGGAAGCTCGAGGGGCAGTCGGGCTTGCCGCAGTGCTGGGTTCGATTGGTCGACGAAACCTGGGCGTTGCTGATGCGATCGCGTCAGGGCCCGTGCGGGATGTCGAAATCGAGAACGATGCTCATGACGAACCATGGATTCGAAATGCGCGGGTAGTTCGGGAGTTGGACGATGCGTCGGTGGGCAAGCGCTTGCAGCGCTTCTCGCCTGAGGCGGTTGCTGTGCAGCTGCACGCGATCTACCGCCAATTCGACCGGCCCCCCCAATCCATGACCGCCCAACGATGACGAACGACCCTTCAGAGATTCGGGAGCCCCACCTGCTGCGGGGCGATTTTGTCGGTGTCTTCGCGATTCTTCGCAGCCACGGCCACATCCTGATGGTCGCCAACGACCGTCGAATCGGCGGCGAAAGGGCGCGCACTTGGGATCTTCCCGGCGGGCAAGTCGAACCCGGCGAATCCTTGATGGAGGCCTTGCACCGGGAGTTGCGTGAAGAAACCGGCTGGGAGTTCGACACAGAGCCGGAGTTTGCGTTCGTCCAAGACGGGATCAAGATTTTTGGCGAACGGCGGATGCATGCGTGGCGGTCGTTCTTCTTCGAGATCGCCCTCCCGGAGTCGTCGTCCATGCCTAAGCCCGGTCAGCCGCGCGAGGGCGACGAGGTTGTGGAGGTGGCGTGGCGCCGGGAGACGGAGCTGCAAGAGCAACTCTCTGCGCCATATCACGACAGTTTCCGTCGGTGGCTGACCGAGGGGGGAACCTTCTTCACATCGAAGTGGCGCGAGCCGAAGGCCTGACACGAGCTGGGTCGATGCGTTTTGCGCTCGTCCCCTTGGGCGTGAGGATGTTCGCCACAGAAAGCGCTACGCTTGCACCCATGATGTTTCGGATTGCTGCCGTTGTCTTGGCGTCCACGCTGGTGCTGGGATCGACTGTCCAGGGCCCTTCTGCGTCTCCTTCAGGAGCCTCTTCTGCAGCTGGGCCAGCAAACGCGGGCACCGACGCATTCATCATTCTGATGAAGGATGCGGTGACGAAGAGTCTCACGTCTACGCGGGAAGCCCTCGCAGCGAAGCACCCGGTGTGGACCGATCACTCGACGTGGGAGACTGCCTGGCAAGTTGATGGTGCGCACTACAACGTGCGAACGACGCTGAGCTTCTTCGACGCGCAGGAACTCGTGAAGTCTCACGACGAGGGCTTCCTGACGGGGCTGCAAGAGCTGCTCGATTCAGACTACGCACCGCGGGAGCAGGCTATCCAAATCCTGCCGAACCTTGGGGCCTACAACGCGCTGGGCGAGGAGCACGCCGAGCACTCCTCGCTCCTCGGCAGCTTCCACGCGACGAACGACGCGTCGCGTCCAATCGCGGTGCTCACGACGAACAACTCGACGTTGCTGCGGATGTGGACGACGCACTCGGTTGTCCACGCCTACGTCGCGGGCGCATTCCCTGGTCAGGCTCCCCCGACGTGGATTGACGAGGGGTTGGCTTCGTACTTCGCATCGTGGTGGGCTCCGGAGTTCATGAAGGAACGGCACAACGAACGGCGCGCGGCGGGTGACCTTCTGCCGTTGACCAACCTGCTTGAAACCGAACTTATTGCGTACGGCGACTCCAGGGCTGCTGATGCACGCTTCCAGGACTTTGCGGCGCTCTTCACCTACCTGATTTGGTATCGCGAAGACACGCGCACGGTGACCGATGAGGAGGGCAATGAAACCTCGGCGCCGTTTGCCGAATACCTCCGCGCCCGCGGTCGCGGGCGACGGATTGATGACTCAACGGGGCATCAGCACGTCACCACGGACCCGAAC
>CBESZZ010000364.1:0-4803 GCA_965534055.1 uncultured bacterium
CACCACGAACTGCGTGCTCGTCGGCCGGGACAACCTCTACGTCATCGACCCCGGCACACCCGAAGCGCCCGAACAGGCGCGTCTTTTCCGGCTGCTCGATTCTCTTCAAAGCACCGGCCATCGCGTTGCCGGAGTGCTGCTCACCCATCATCATCCAGACCACGTCGGCGGCGCCGCGGCAACGGCCCAGCGTTACGGCGTGCCGGTTCACGCCCACGAACGCACCTGGTGGCGGCTCGCGGACACCGGCCACTTTCACAAGAGCGACGACGCAAAGAGCGCGGAGACTCGAACGCTGAGCGACGGCCAAGAGTTCGACCTAGGGACCACTCCGGACGGCGACGCGGGATGGACGCTGCACGCTTCGTTCACTCCTGGCCACGCGCCAGGACACGTGACGTTCCGCGAGTCGCGCTACGACACCGTGATGGCTGGCGACATGATATCGACCATCTCCACCGTCGTGGTCAGCCCTCCGCATGGCCACCTCGCGACCTACCTGGCGAGCCTGCAGCGTCTGCTTCGCGAACCGATGGGAACGCTGATTCCAGGTCATGGACCCGCCGTGCGCACCGGACACGCGGTGATTGAGAAGTACCTGCGCCATCGCGCCAGACGCGAAGTTGGACTGATCGAAGCACTTGGCAAAGCCAAAACGGCAACGCCGTCTTCGTTGGTGAAGTCCGTCTACTGGGACGTTGACGAACGCCTCTGGCCGATCGCTAAACGTTCGTTGATGGCCGGGCTGATCAAGCTCGAAGAAGACGGCAAAGCGGTACGCGATGGCGACACCTGGCGGGCACGCCAGATCTGACGGGACGGACGACGCGCAGCCGGTAGGAACGAGGGTTCCGGTTCTCGACGAAACGCCGCGCGTGCGGGCCGAGGGCACCAACGGCGGGGAGAATCAGGAGAATTAGGGATCGTCGCCAACGCGTCTTCCGCACGGGGAAGGAAGGAGCCATGCGGCGCCGGCAACAGCAAGCGCCCCCTGCGCTGAGCGAGTCGACGCCCCGCTCGACTCGTCATGAACCTTCAAAAAATCGCCCTTCTGGGCGGCGGACTCGCCATATGCGCGTCCGCCCTGCACTCCCAATCTCTCGTATCCAACATCCAAGGCACCCCGAATTCGTTCGTGGGAAACGGCAGCTTCACCACCGAAACGGCGGTCGCAGGCGGGTTGGCCTACTTTTCTGCGAGCGGCAACTACGGCCGCGAGCTCTACGTCTCCGACGGAACCCAAGCCGGGAGCCGCCTGCTCTTGGACATGGCGAGCCCCGTGGCGTTCAACCAACTCGGCTCCAGCAACCCCCGCGACTTGACGCCGCTGGGCAACGAGCTGCTGTTCACCGTGGACGTCCCAGGATTGGGTCGCGAGCTTTGGAAGACAAATGGCACCGCCGCAGGAACCACCCTGGTGTTCGACTTCGCGCCGGGCCCAGCCGCCGGTGGTCCAACCAACTTCGTGCGTGTCGGCAATCTCGTCTACCTGTCCGCCTATGGGGGTCCTGCCACCGGCACGGAGCTCTGGGTCACCGACGGCACGACGCAAGGCACGTCGCTCGTTGCCGACATTCAACCAGGAACATCCGGTTCGGGACCAACCAGCCTGGTCGCTGTCGGCAATGAAATCTACTTCGCCGCCAGCGTAGCCACCTTGAGCACCGAACTCTGGAAGAGCGACGGTACCGCGGCAGGCACCACCTTGGTGTTTGACCTTCCCGGTGCCGGGCTGTTCCCCAGCGAACTGACCGCCTTCAACGGTGGGGTGCTGTTCCAAGGGACTGAACCGGGGTTCGGCGACGAGCCGTATTTCTCCGACGGCACCTCAGCGGGCACCGTCCGACTGGCAGACCTGCAACCCATGGCCGGGGGATCGTTCCCCACGCAGTTCACCGTGGTCGGCAACCGCGCGGTGTTCACCGCGTCCACTGCAGCGTTGGGCAGCGAAGTCTACGGCACGGACGGAACACCGGGCGGCACCCAACTCTTGGCAGACATCCTGACCGGCCCCGGCCAGAGTTCGCCACGCTTCCTCACGGAGTTTCAGGGGTTCGTGTACTTCAGCGCGCTAAGCACTGCAGACGGCCACGACCTCTGGCGCTCCGATGGCACCCCCAGCGGCACTTCGCTGTTTGTGAACGTCTGGCCTGGAACTGGCAATTCGTTCCCCGCGGAGTTCACGCACATCGGCAACGAGCTTTGGTTCGCTGCGGACAGCCCGGGAATCGGCCGTGAGCCTTGGAAAACCAACGGCACCGTCGCGGGCACAGTTCTCGTAGGCGACATCAACACGTCCATGGCCGGTGGCCCAGGAAGCTCCGCGCCAACGCTGCTCCAGCCCTTTGGCACAGGAGCGATCTGTTCGATGACAGGCCTCGGCACCGGCGCTGAACCGGGGTTCATCGATGGCCAAGCCGGGAACGGCACCATCCTGATCGAAGCGCTTGCAGGTGTGGGCGACTCCAATCCCGACGAGTTCGAACCCTTCCCCGGCGGCGCGTTCTTCGCGGCGACGACCACAGCAGCCGGAGAGGAGGCCTACGTCACCGATGGCACGTCCGCGGGCACAGTCCTCCTCGACGTTGTCCCAGGCATCAATCCGTCGCGCCCGGTCTCACCGGCACTTCTGGGCAGCGAAGTCCTCTTCGCGGCGCAGATGGGCATCACCAACGAACTCTACAAGACCGACGGGACAATCGGCGGCACGGTGCAGCTCACGGGCCTCACCGGCGCGACGGACCTCACCCCACAGATTCTGACGACGGTCGGCAACCGCGTGGTGTTCATGGGATTCGCCCCAGGAGCCGGCTTTGAGCTTTGGTCGAGCGACGGCACGACCGCAGGAACGCAGCTCATCCAAGACATCCGGCCGGGACCGACAAGCGCGAACGTCTCCGCGTTCATCGCGAATGGCAGCTGCGCGATGTTCTCTGCGTTTGATTCCATTCGTGGAACCGAACTTTGGTGCACCGACGGCACCTCGGGAGGGACGATCGCCATCGACGTGGAACCGGGCTCCAACTCTTCGAGCCCTCGGTTCATCACGGTCGCGGGTGGGCAGTTCTTCTTCATCGCAAACAGGATCGGTTCAGGTGCCGTGCTGCACGTCTCCGACGGGACCGCTGCGGGAACCACCGCAGTGGTCGCCGCATCGGCCATAGAGATCACGCCGTCTGGGAACCGCGTATTCATGAACGCCAGTTTCGTGAACGTGGGTCGCGAGCTGGTCGTGTCCGACGGCACGACTGCCGGAACGCAAGCGATCGATTTGACCCCCGGCGTGACAAGCTCGAGGTTCGACTCACTAACCGGCGCCGCGGGCGGCGCGTTCTTCTTGTTTGATGACTTCTCAGGCGCCGGCAAAGAGCTGTGGTTCAGCGATGGCACGTCTGCGGGAACCTCGATGGTGCTCGACTTGGTGCCGGGCTACGCCAGCGGTCCGATCCCCGGGTCGTTGACTCCTGTCTTCGGCGGAACTCACGTGCTGTTCGCCGCCAACGACCTGCAAACCGGGCTGCAACTTTGGACCAGCGACGGCACAGCGGCCGGCACTCAGCGCGTGACCCGGTTCAACGCCGGGGGTGCTGGGATCGCGCGATTGGGCAAAGTGATGCCCACCGGCAACCGTGTGTTCTTCGCCGCGAACGACGGCATCCAAGGCATGGAACCGTGGCTACTCGACGGCGACAGCGCCTTTGCGACGACCTATGGAGTCGGCTGCGCATCGAGCCCAGAGACTCCGCCTGCGATCGCTGCCGGCGGTGGACTGCCGTCGCTCAACAACGCGAGCTTCGCCGTCCAGTTAGCCAGCGGTAGTCCAAGCGTTGTTGCAGCGCTCATGGCTGGAACCACGCCTGCGAACGGCCCGCTCAACTCAACCTGCCGTCAGCTCGTCGGGTTCCCGGTGGTGACCGCAGCGACGGTGTTCACCAATGGCGGCGGTGCCGCATCGGTGCCGCTACCAATCCCCAACGACCCGAATTTGTTGGGGGCGAACCTGTTCTTCCAGTACGCGGTCTTCAAGCCAGCCGGCGCGTTATTCAACGTGGCAGACTTGTCGAACGGACTACAGATTCAGATCGGCAACTGAGCTCGCGTGTCGGCCGCGACTCGCGCGTGCGTGTCGCGGCTTGCTTCTAGCGAACCTTGATGTTGCCGTTGGAGCTCTTCAAACGCAGGATCGCAGCGCCTGCGCCCTGCAGCGCCTCGAACTTGCGCTCGGAGTTGCTGGAGACCGTCAACTGACGCTTCGCTGGGCTGGCCCGGCCGCTGCTGGTCTCAGCCATGATCGTGACGGAGCGACCGTCGCCAAGCTGGACGTCGATGTCGCCGTTGCCGGTCTTCAACTCGCCCGCGACCGGCCCGTTGCCGCCCAGGACGGCGCTGATCTTGCCGTTGGAAGACTGCAGCTCCACTTCATCGGAGCTGCCATCCACGTTCAGGTTGCCGTTGGAGGTCTGGGCCTTGAGGTCTCCCGTGAGCCCGCGGGTCTCGATGTTCCCGTTCGAGGAACGCAGATTGACGTCCCACTCCGCAGGCACCACGAGTTCGTAGTGCACCGTTTGCTGCACACTTTCCGCGTCGCCTGGCCACACCACGTCGATCTTCGCCCGGCTTCCAACCACGTTGCACTCGAGCTTCGCGCCCTTCACCGCGGCCGTCACTTCCGGCAGGCTCTCACTCTTCGCGGAGATGCTCGCATCGATCGTCATCTCCTTCACACCCTCCACAGCCCGGACCGTCACGTTGCCGTTCGACGTGTAGCCCTGCACTGAGGTAATCCCGTCGACAGCCGGAGTC
>CBESZZ010000365.1:0-4802 GCA_965534055.1 uncultured bacterium
GCGAACGGGTCCAAGTGGTTGGGCTGCGTTCTTGCCGCGCTCAGCCTCGACTCCCCGATGGCGCCGGTCGATGGCGAGACTTTTCGGCAGCAGCGCCGTGAAGCCTGGTCGCGGGCACCTTCGGCGGGCGATTGGCACCAACCCGTCGTTCGGCAGGTCGTCCCGGCTTGCACCGGGTCCTGGGGCCACTACAACGCTGTTGTGTGCACCTCTCGCGTTCTGTGTTTCTTCACTCTGGCCATTGTTCCGGCCCTGACGGGGGCAATGCTCGCGCAGGATCGCGCTTGGCAGATCCCGCCCGCCGGCTACGTGGCATTCACGCGCACCTTGGTTGAAAACACGGGAGAAGCGACCAATACGGCCGACGCCAGAACCGTGATGGCAGCCACCGCAGGTCTTGGTTCTGGATGGAAGCCCTTGCGTGCATCGGTGTTGTCGCAGGGGCGACTCAACAAGTCGCAAAACGCGATCGCCGGACCGATCCGCGACATCCGTGATCTACCGCATGTGCTGGCAAGCGATCTTCGCATCACGCCCGGCAGGCGCGTTCGATTGCGACTCGCACGGGTGCCACCGTTCGGTGACCTGCTGTTTCGTGGTTCCGCCAGCGTGGTGCCGGCAGACGATGTAGCAGCCTTGAACCCTGCTGTGTGGCATGCGGTTCCCGGTGCGGTCATCGAACGCTTGGAGTTGAGCTTCAAACGTCAGCCCATCGAAGCGCTGAAGGGAGAGAAGAATCAGGATGTGCGACGGCAAGAAGGGCACTACAAGCGAGACGCACAGGGCCAGATCACGATCCTGCGACAAGTCGATCTCGACCGCGGGCTCGTCACCGGCTTCCAGTGCAATTTCGACGCGGTGGTGCAAGAAGCCAAACCCAACGCGTGGCGTCGCCTCGTCACGGAGGAATCGTGGAAGCTCGATTCCGTCCACACCAACCAGGACGTTGCGTTCAAGGTGCAGGTGACGGAGTCGATCTTGAAGGGAGTGAAAGGACTGCGGAAGCTCTTGAAGCCAGGCATGACGCATCGATCGATCAAGCTCGAAGCCGAGGACTCCACCCGTACGTACCACACCGGCAAACTTGCACTGATTCTGTTGACGCTCCTACACGCGGAGCTATCGCACGACGACCCGCTGATTGTTGAACTGCTCACCGAACTTCGCGGGCGCAGGCTCTACGACACCTACTCCGCCGCGAACGCGTTGATGGCGTTGGAGAAGTTCTACGCGCCGCCGCGCGAGCGAGAAGATTTGCTTAGCGGTCTGATCAAGAAGCCCGCGTTGCGCAAACCTAGCGCAGAAGATCTGGTGATCATGCAGCGGTGGGTCGACCAGTTGATGCACAACCTCGATCCGCGGGTGGACCCAAGCTACGTCCTGCGTTGGCACTACATTGGCGGGAACGACTACGACAACTCGCTCAATCAGTACGGACTCTTGGGCCTGTATTCGGCGTCATTGTGCGGGATCGAGATTCGCCCGTCCTTGTGGATGGCAGCGACCAAGCACTTCCTCGACGACCAACGCCCCGACACCGGTAATTTTCACTTGCACGTGCAGCATCACGGCGAAGACTTCACGGTGGGTGTGAAGCGCAAGCGTTCGAATCCCTCAGTCGTGGCCGCAGGCTGGAACTACCGGCACAACCGTGGACCCCTCGCCTATGGTTCCATGACCGCATCCGGCATCACGGGCCTGAGTCTCTGCAAAGCTGCTTTACTAGAACTCAATCAAGGTGGGTCCCTGATCCCGAAGATCGACCGCGCGATGCAGTCTGGCTTCGCCTGGCTTGGTCAGAACTTCAGCGTCCGCGTCAACCCTGGTGCGCCAAACTTCTACGACTACCACTGGGATTACTACCTGTACTCGCTGGAGCGCGCCTGCGAACTCAGCGGGATCGCCAGACTACAGGGCCGTGACTGGTATCAAGAAGCCGCACTCGAGCTTCTAGCCACGCAACGACCCAGCGGTCGCTTCGAGTCTGGTGATGCGGTGGTGGAGACGTGCTTCGCGTTGCTTCTCCTGAAGAAGGCTGCGCTGCCGGTGTTGACCTCCAAGCGACCCAACAAAAAGTAGGCGTCGGCGGCCATGAGTTGTTGTCGAAGACTCCACCGGGGGTGTGAGATTGTGACGCCAGCCGGGAGCGTGAAGGGCTGCGGATAGAGCCATAACTACGCTTCGCTCTCGACCCAATCATCGGGCCCGACTCCGGCGCAGAAGGTCCACTGGACCATCCCGCAAGACTCATATCTGGCTAGCGAACCTCGCAGTCGACCACAGAAGCGGGGCGCGCCGTTGCAGTGATGTCTAGTAGACGAGTTCGTTGACTACTTCTGTGGTGTACACCGTGGTCGCGCTAATCGCAGCACCTTGGAACGAGAGTTCCGTGCCGCGCAAGGACAGCGGGATCGGCCCTAAGCTAGTGGCGAATCCGCCCATCCCGTCTGTCGGTCCTGAGATTGCAGTCGATGCGTTTGCGAGTTGAATTGACAGGTAGGGGAGGCCGGGGATCGTAGTGAACGTCGTGGTCGGCGATGTGAAATCGACCAGGAGGACGAACCAAGCACCCGGAATCGCGTTCTCTACAAACAAATCGATGTTGCTGCCGACGGTGAACGGAACCGTCGTCGTGTACAGCCGCGGCGACATTTCGGGTTGTGGCGGCGTCCATGAGTTGTTGTCGAGGACTCCACCGGGGTGTGAAATTGTGACGTTGGTGGGGAGCACGAAAGGTTGGGATTGGAGTCGCAACAAGGCCTCAGCCCCCGACCAGCCGGGAGTGCCGCCGTTGCCGTTCGCCTCCACTTCAATGCGAAAGCCGATCTTGATCTGTTGTGGAGTATTGGTCTGCACCAGAATATTGGGTGAGGTGTAACTCTGCGCAGTTGGTTGGACGGAGACGCTCCCGAGATCATGGGTGGCAGTCGAGAATCCCGGTCCGATCTCGATTTGCATGGAATGATTGGTGTACGTCGATCCGAGGCCGCCCGAGACGAACTGGAGACCCTGCGCAAGGAAGTTTAGGTTGACCGAAATGGTTTGGGAGGCGCCTGGCGCATTGAACGTGACATTGTCGAAGACCCAATAGGGCGTGGTGATCACGGGGCGTTGCACAACGGCGTCTTTCGAGCTGTAGCTAAATCCGTAGAGGCGGTCGGGAGCAGAAGCTGCGATATGCTCGAAAGCGTTCCCGGACCCTACATACAGCCGCGCCCAGCGAGTCCGCATGGCCGCGGACGAGCTGATGTCTGATGGGGTGGTTGGGTGGAGATTGTTGTGCAGGTAACCGCCGTAGAGCTGTTGGCCAACCGCGTGGCCTCCGAGGCAGAGTGTGGCGATCGCGAGGATGGTGTGGGTCTTCATGTGAGGCAGGGCGCAGGATCACCGCCGAGTCTGCCACGTTCGTGCGGAAAAAGTTCTTGGCCGCATCTCGACTCGAGTTTGGGAAAGAGCCCCAACCCGGACTGCGGTAGAGCAGCAGCAGACAGGTTCGCATCGCGAAACTGTTCTGCGCCAAGTCGTTAGGCACACGGGAATCAGCTAGGCTCATGCTGCGCCTTCGTCCCTGTGAACACCGCCTGGCATCGACTCAAGCAGATCTTCGACCACGCCGTCGACCTGCATCCCAGCGATCGCACCTCGTATCTCGATCGAGAATGCGGTGACGATGTAGATCTTCGCAGCCACTTGGAGTCCCTGTTCGCCGCCGCGGACACGGAACAGCAGGGGCCGTTGGATCACTCCCTCTCGCCGCAGTGGACGGATCCCGAGCAGCTCACCCGAGTCGGGCCGTATCGACTCGAGGAACGCATCGGCGCTGGCGGCATGGCGACGGTGTGGCGCGCTCGCCGCGATGACGCACAGTTCGATCACGTTGTTGCGCTCAAGATAATCAAGCGGGGGATGGACAGCAAAGAGCTCGTCCATCGCTTCGTGCGCGAACGCCAACTGTTAGCGGACCTGGACCATCCGGGGATTGCGAAACTGTTTGATGGCGGCATTGCCGAAGACGGTCGACCCTACCTGGTGATGGAGCTCGTCGACGGTGTAGCGATTGATGACCACGCTCGCAGCCTTGTCATCAACGAGCGCATCGAGCTGTTTATTGCATTGTCAGATGCCGTAGAGGCGGCCCATCTGCTCGGCATTGTGCACCGGGATATCAAGCCCGCCAACGTCTTGGTGACTCGAGCTGGGCAACCCAAGCTACTCGACTTCGGTATTGCCAAAGTCCTGCGCGATGAGCCGGATGGTGGCCTGACCCTAGTCACGATGGTGGGGGAGCGGCTCTTGACGCCGCGCTACGCCGCACCCGAGCAGCTCCGAGGCGAACCCGCGACGCCCGCGACCGACGTGTTTGCTCTGGGCGTTGTCCTCTTTGAGCTTCTCACCGGCGCGTCTCCCTATTGCGAGGGGCTCTCGTTGCAGGAGTTGGAGTCTCAGATCCTCGACGGAACTCCGCACCGAGCCTCGCGAATGGTCGCCGTGACGACTCTGCGTCGTCAGCTGACAGGGGACTTGGACACGGTGCTCATGCGGGCGATGGCGAAGGATCCGGCGCGCAGGTACCCCACGGCGGGGGCATTGGCCGCGGATCTACGACGCCATGTGGCCGACCAGCCGATCGCGGCCCGGCCGGACAGCCTGTCCTACCGACTCACCAAGTTCGTGCGTCGCAACAAGATCCTCGTCACTGCCACGGCGCTCGTCGTTGTTGCACTGAGCATGGGCATGGTCGTCGCTTGGATCGGACGCAACGACGCACAGATCGCCAGGGGCGAGGCTCAGAGCATCGCCTA
>CBESZZ010000366.1:0-4794 GCA_965534055.1 uncultured bacterium
GGGGTAGTTGTCGCCCGTTCGGTCAGAACCGATGCACGAGACCCAGCACATGAAACCGATGCCTTCCTGGCTAGTGCCGAGATCGGCGCGCGGTACGTTGGTCGCGAAGCCGATCGCATCGCGGTAGGACATCGCCTCGCCCGGGACGCCGATCTCATTGACGAGGATCCGCTTGGCCGGGTGGAGTACGTTGTTGTTGTCGACGACATGGGTGGCGTCCCACACGCGCCCGAGGATTTGCGCGGCGGTGTTGGCATACGGATGCAGGCTAATGACGTCTAGGTTGGGATCCAGCGCTAGCGTGATCGACTCGGGAACGGTGCTGGTCACCGCCCAGCTGAACGTCGTCGTCTGGTTTCCGAGTGACTTCAGGATCGCGAGCGTGCTCTGCAGGAACTGCAGATGACCTAGGTGTGGCTTTGGCTCGTTCATGATGTCCCACATCAGCAACGCTTCGGGATGGCCCTGGAACGCGGCGACACAGCCGTCGATGTAGTCGAAAGCCTGCGTGGCCAGCAGCGTAGGGTCGACCCCGACCATGCCGGTGACGACGCTCTGCCCCGGATTCTCGTGCCAGAAGCCGATGTTGCTCTGCGGAGGGGTGCCGGTTGGTCCCAGCAGGCCGATCGGGTCGGCGTAGTTGGGTTCTCGGCTGAGGCTGACGTCGACCAGCGAGTGTGCGTCCCAGAGCACCGGCATCACGCGGATGCGGTGGTTGGCGCACAAGGTGGCGAAGTGCGCCAGCTTGTCTTCGAATTCATTGGTCGGGTTGGTCTGCGAGATCTGCGCTTCGAAGTGCGCCCAGGCGGGGAACGACAAGAACACGCGGACGGTGTTGAAGCCCGACTTCTTGATCCAGCCGAGCTGGTTGTTTACGTCGAGCCAATTGCCGCCCGGGCTAGTGTCGTAGAAGCGCCACATCGCCGTGCTCGACGCGACGCCGAAGTAGTCGGCCGGCGGATTGGCATCGAGTGTCGGGAACACGGGCAAGAAGTTGATCCCGCGGATGTTGCGCAAGTCGAATGAGAGGGTCTCCCACTCGGGATCAGGCGCGTCGATCTGTGCGAACGCCGGAGTTGAGAAGAGCAGGGCCGAAGCCAGGAACAAGTTGGTTTGTTTTTGCATGCTTGGATGTCTCCTGAGGCACATGGCGCTGAAGTTGCCGCGACCGGAAGCACAAAGCAAAAAATCGTCACCGAGAGCTGCGCGAGTGCTGAGGGCGCTCAGCGCATGAATGTTCCCCTTGGTGCCTCTTCTTCACCGGTCAGCGACGGTAGCACATCCTCAGGTCGCTGTGCGGGATGCCCGTTGGACCCGCAAGTCAGCATGGGGTGCATTGGGTTGGTTGTTCAGCTGGGGTGCGGGCTTACTTGCTGCCTCCCGCGCCAATCAGGCCACCACCTTCCGAATTCGCGGTCTATCGGTTGAGGTGGCCTGTGTTGCGTTCAGGTCTGAGAATGATGACTCCGTGCTCAGACGCCTTACACTCGCTGACCCCGAGGCGGCGTCGGAGTGCCGTGATTCGGGCGCTCTCGAGCGGTCATCCCGAAGGTTGCGCGTTGAAATACAAAGGACTTGTGACGGTTGGGCTGGGCTCGAATCTGCGTGCCTGGCCGGAGATCGCAGGTTCAGGTGGCATGCACCTAACCAGCGGTCACCTGATGGCTCGTCTCCGCAGATCGTCGGCGCGACGTCTCATGATTGTCGGGGCTGTTGCCGCAATCGCTGCGTCGCTCTTCGTGCGATGGCTTCCGGCGGGAGATGCAGCTTCCATCGAATTGATTGGGATCGCGCACCAAGAAGCTCGCGGCGGTTTCGTCGCGGGCGTGGAGACTTGACCATTGGGGCGTCTCAACCTGCAGTCATTGTAATGCAAGAGCACCCGCGGAAGCCAGACCCGTTCTCGCCGCGTATTCCAAGCTGGCCCCAGGATCCGTTCCCCTCCGGATCGGAGTTTGTATTGCCACCAAGGGCGCCAATGCGGATTTCCGCGATTGGGCGAGCTGGGTGAGGCGGTTGGCGACGATCGAGATCCATATGGAAGCTTGTGACTCGCTGAGGCAGTTAGGCCGCGCCTAGCGATAGGCCTTCCTTCGTCGTGTTCCCGTTCGAACGCCCAGCCAGGTCAATCAATGCCTTGGTTCCCGCGCTTGAACCAAGCGGCGCGTCGATGATTGAACCGCCCCGGGTATCCCGAATGGTCAGTTGAGCGCTGCCACGGTCCCGTGGCGGCTAGCGCTGACGATTCAATGGCCTACTTGAGCGCGATACGCGACGAACGGGGACGAAGAACAGCCAACCTACGAGCGAGAGCGAGAGGATGCGCATCGCTCTCGATGAGTTGCTGGACTCTACGCGCCAATCGTGGTCAGCGAGTTCGGTCCGCGAAGGCTAGTGGCCTTCCGGGAGTCGATGGCGATCGGGAGAAGTGGAAGGAACCAGGTCAAGAATGACTGTCCACACCCAGGTGTCACGCGTTCGTCGAGTCATCCGATCAGGTGTTGAACGCGAGCTGGTTCCCCCTAGCGTCGCGCATGACCTTGCCTGCGTTTCTGGATTGCGTTGCGGTGAAACACCGAGCCTTGCCGAGCCTGGACGGGTTAGGCGTGTAGATCGCGGGGTTGCCGAACGCGCAGCTGCCGCAGCACCTCCCACCATCGCAGCCATGATTCGGTTGCAGCTCTCAACGGGGATGCGACCTGGAGAGGTCTGCATTCTGCGCACGATGGACGTAAATCTTAGTGGGGATGTCTGGGTCTATCGACCGTCATCACACAAGACTGAGTCTCACGGCGTCGAGCGGGTGGTGCCTACCGGGTGGACGAAGCAAGCATGGTTCCCAGATCGCTGTTGAAGTGCATGCTTGGAGCGAGGTGACAATCTGAGAGCGTCGTGATCGGTCGATGTGGGCGCGTATCGCCTCTGCGCGGATGAGGTTGATGCTGATGCGACGCTTTGTCCGAAAGAGCCTATTGCTCTTTGAACCCCCGCTTGACGGCTGCAGCCAAGTCGCGTTCGGCTGCCTGATTGTCCCCAATCGCGGTATAGATGCGCGACCTGCCGATGTAGCCACCAAGTTTGTTGGGCTCTATCTCGATGGCCTTACTGTAGTCGAGGATAGCCGATTGAAGGTCGCCCTGCTGGGTATGGATGCTTGCCCGTTGGAGGTAATTCAAATCCCCGCTTGGATCCAATTCGATGACTTTGTTGTAATCGACAATTGCCCCTTGCCAGTTCCGTCACCTCTTTTTGAACGCTGCGCGGATCTGGTAGTGTTGCCACGTCGGGGCGAGTTGAACCGCCTTGTCGTGGTCGCGCAGAGCCAAATCCAGATATCCCAATGCACTATTGTAGAGTGCCCGAATCGAATAGTGCTCGGCGTTCATGGGTTCGCGCTCGATTCTTTCGCTGAGTGCGGCAACTTTCGCTTTGTTCTCGATTCTTCGCCTCGTCTCATCGAATGAACCAACCGCACCGCTGTTCTCGGGCGGAGCATCGAGACTTGGAGGATTTGCTTCGCCGGACTCTGTCAGATTGTCTTTAGCCTTTTCGTAGGCGAGTCGTGCTGCACCTTTGACGACCCGTCCGCAAGAAATCATGGCAGGAACCAGGAGAAGGACACACAGGTATGCGGAAGCTTTCATGGTGGATGTCGATGGGCGCAGTACCTGAGGTCTACCAGGGATGAGATGAGCTGTTCGGAGAGTGCGGATGTGTGTCGCATTGCGATCGCAACGAGTGCCTCTGCACGGGAATGTCACCGCAGCTCACGTGGGGCTAAGAGGCATGATCGATTGGCGGCGTTTCACAAGAAACGTGAGAATCCGAGGACGCCTTCAATTACTAAATTCGAAACCCCCGGCAGAGCTGCTGACGTGGCATCAGAGGCGCAACACCGGGGACAGCGGCCTCAAGACCATGAGAAAATGCCCCCGCGGCATGCAACCGCGGGGGCCTCGTTTCCTTTTCTAGTCTCACTAGCGTGATCGCAGCATCGACGACGGTCACGCACAGACACTCCCCCGCGGCGGGGTGAGCCGCGTCACTCTTTGACGAGTTCTTTCGTCTTTCTCTCTTTCCGGGCGGAGTGCCGCGTCGAAACCGTTGCTTTTTGCGGCTGTGGTGCGACAGCGACTCTGTGACCAAAGGGGTTGAGCCACGCTTTGCCCTACGATTGCGCCGTCATTCTGAGGGCATTCAATGCGATCTGCTCTGGACGTTCTGGGGCAGCGCTCTGCCTTGCCACAGCAGAGACAGTCGTGACTTGCTGGCTTTGGTCCGCGAGGCGACTGGATCGCCCTTCGGTCACTCCTTGGACTTAAGTTCGTCCTTGATCCAGGCCTTGGCCAGCGCCCAGCGCCGATCGATGGTCGCTTTCGAGACTCCGAAGGCCTCGCTGCACTCGCCCACAGTCATGCCTCCAAAGATGCGCGCATCGGCGACTTCTGCGGCCTCAGAGTTTCTGATGGCGAGCACCGACAGCAGTTCAGCAATGTCCGAGAGGTCGAATTGAGAGATACGGCCGCATTGCAACTCGACGGTTTGGTCGACCTCCTTGCGTCGCTCTCGCTTGCGGTGTCGCACGGACATCACGTCTCGGCACGCGGCCGCGAAGCACGCCTTCAAGGTTGCGTCGGGTTGTTCGCCAAGGTCCGAGCGCTTGTTGTGTATTCGTCGAACCTCTTCGCTCACAAGCTTGAGAAACGCTTCACTGACTAGGTCATCGGACGCCATGCTGCGGGCTGGCCACCTGCGCAAGAGGCGGCTTGCGATGGCATGGAACTCTTTGATGAG
>CBESZZ010000367.1:0-4792 GCA_965534055.1 uncultured bacterium
CACGGTGAAGACCCGCAAAGGTGAGACGATCGTCGATACGGACGAGCACCTGCGGCACGGCGTGACCGCCGAGGCGCTGGCGAAGCTGCCGCCCGTGTTTCGACCCAAGGATGGGCCGGAGCCGGCCACCGTCCACGCGGGCAATTCATCAGGCGTCACCGACGGGGCCTCCGCGCTCGTGCTGATGACCGAGTCCGAAGTGAAGCGCCGTGGCGTGACACCCTTGGCTTGGCTTGGGGCTGCCGCAACGGCAGGCTGCCCGCCGCGCACGATGGGAATTGGGCCAGTGCCCGCCATGCGGAAGCTCGAGAGCCGCACCGGCCACTCGACCAGCGACTATCAGCTCATCGAGCTCAACGAAGCGTTCGCAGCTCAAGTCCTCGCGTGCGATCGCGAGCTGTCGCTAGATCTCGATCGCGTCAACGTCTTGGGTGGCGCCATCGCTCTGGGTCACCCCATCGGCGCGACAGGTGGCCGCATCGTCGCAACGCTCTTGCACGAACTTCGGCGTCGCGGTGGCCGTAGAGGGCTTGCCACACTGTGCATGAGCGGTGGGATGGGCATGGCACTGGAATTTGAGCGCGACGCCTGAACCTAGACGGCACAGATCCGCAGATCCTGCCATCGGGGAAGAACCCGCACCCCAGCGCCGTTGAGGGGTCTTCGCCGACCGGATAGAACACCGAACACGACTCCACCTGGAGACCACAAAGACATGAATCCTCGCATCCATCGCATCTTCCGCGCCGCTCTGGCCACCACGCTGGCAACCACCCTGGGCTTGGGGCTGGCCGTCACTTCCACAACCGGAGCGGCTTTCGCCCAAGACGACGCCCCGACCCCCGCGGTCGAGGCCTCCGGGCCGCTGAGCGCATCCATGGATGTGTCGAGCCCGGTCGTGAGTCAGGAGGACACGGTGACCGTCATCCTGCGAGTCATGGCGAACGAGGACACAAAGGTCGACGCCACGGTTCTGTCGGGCCAGGACCTGTCCGTGCAGATCGAGGGCGAGAAAGCCAAGCCGATCAGCAAGCCGGTTGCCGGCAAGATCGATCTCGCCGCGGGCACCATGATCGAGCGCAAGATGATGTTTCCGGTCTCCACGTTGGCGCCCAACGTCGACGGCGTGGCCCATGTGACCCTGAGCTGGAAAGGGCTGGCCGGGGCAAACGTGTCCTTCAAGGTTCTTGCCGACGTCTCGCAGATCTCGATCGACGACATGGACCTGGCCGAGACCCAAGTGATGATCGTCACCAACTACGGCGAGATCTTGGTCGGCTTCTACCCCGACAAAGCGCCCAACCACGTGCGCAACTTCATCGAGCTGTCGAAGTCCGGCTTCTACGACGGCACGAAGTTCCACCGCGTCATCAAGGGTTTCATGCTGCAGGGCGGTGACCCGAACACGAAAGAAGGTGCCACGGGTCAGCCAGGCCTGGGCAACAGCGGCAAGAACCTCGACGCCGAATTCAACGACACGCGGCACACCCGCGGCATTCTGTCGATGGCCCGCTCTCCAAGTGGCCCGAACACCGCGTCCAGCCAATTCTTCGTCATGCACGGCGACGCACCGCACCTGGACGGCCAATACTCCGCTTTCGGACACACCATCCAGGGCATCGATGTCGTGGATATCATCGCCAACGTCCCGGCGAACGCGTCGAAGCCGGTCGCCCCGGTGATTCTGCAGCGTGCCATCGTCATCCCGGCGATGAAGAAGAAGTAGTCGTACCAGCGAGCGCCGCGCGAGTCGCGGTCTCGCACGCCCTCTCCACCCTCCGCGCACCTTTCGCCCTAGTGACTTTCGTGATCGACCTCGACGACGCAGACCTCTCCACCCTCGAAGTGGTATTCAGCACCGACAAGGGGGAGCTCGTGTTCCGCTTCTTTCCGGAGAAAGCTCCAGGACACGTGCGCAACTTCCTGACGCTCGCGCAACAGGGGTTCTACGACGGGTCGGCGTTCCACCGGGTGATCCGGAACTTCATGGTGCAGGGCGGTTGCCCGAACACGAAAGACGGCGAGGGCGGCGTGCCAGGAACCGGTGGTCCAGGCCACCGCATCGACGCGGAATTCAACGACACCGTCCATGAGCGCGGCGTGCTTTCCATGGCGCGCGGCGCCGACCCGGACTCAGCAGGAAGCCAGTTCTTCATTGTGCATGCGGACCACGCAGAGCACCTGGACCAGCAGTACACCGCGTTTGGCATGCTGAGCGATGGGTTTGACGTGCTCGACGAGATCGCCACGGTCGACACCGAGTTCGGTCCCGGCGGCGAGAAGAGCACGCCGACCGAGCGCATTGGCCTCGAGTCGGTGACCGTGCGAGTCATGGAGCCCTCGGCCGAAACGGCAACCGAGGAAGAAGAGTGAGCGATCCGGCCAACGTCCTGGTCACCAAGGAAGGCCATCTCGCCACCGTCACGGTGAACCGCGAGAAGAAGCTCAACGCGCTGGACGGCGCCACGATCTCTGAGCTGCGAGCCGCGTTTGAAGCGCTGCACGTCGACGACAGTGTCGGTGCAGTCGTGTTCACCGGCGCGGGCGAGAAAGCGTTCATTGCAGGTGCCGACATCACCGAGCTCGCTGAGCAGGGAGTGATCGACGGTCGCGCAAACTCTCGTCACGGCCAAGAGCTCACCCTCGCGATCGAGCGCTGCAGTAAGCCCGTGATCGCCGCAATTCAGGGCTACGCGCTGGGTGGTGGTTTGGAGATGGCGTTGGCTTGCGATCTGCGGTTCGCTTCGACCAAGGCCAAGCTCGGCCTCCCCGAAGTCAGCTTGGGCATCATCCCTGGCTACGGCGGCACGCAGCGCTTGTCGCGACTCGTCGGCACGGGTGTTGCGCTGCAGATGATTCTCACCGGAGATCCCATTGGCGCCGAAGACGCACTGCGCGTTGGATTGGTGAACGGTGTCTTCGAACCCGAAGCATTGACGGAAGGTGTGCACGCTGTTGCGGCACGCATCGTCAGTCGCGGTCCGCATGCGGTGGCTTTTGCTAAAGAAGCGGTCCATCGCGGTGCCGGCATGGGTCTGGAAGCAGGGCTGTCCCTCGAAGCTGATCTGTTCGGCACGATCAGCTCGACCGAGGAGATGCGCGAAGGCATGCAGGCTTTTATGGGCAAGCGAGCCCCAACCTGGTCGAGGAAGTAGCGATGCGATTGCCACAAGTTCTGGGTTTCGCGAGCGCTCTTGCTCTAGGCGGTTCTGTCGCTGTCGCACAGGAAGGTGGCATCGAGATCTTCGCCGGCGAGACGCTGTTCGAAAGCGGATTGCGGGCCAACATCACGCAGCTCATCAAGCCGCGTGGCGATCTGTTTCGCGGATCGAACGAGGTTCCGGATCCGCTGGGCCGCAGTGTCGACGAGTACCGTACGGTGGTCGGCCTCGACTTCGGCTACGGGCGCGACGCCACGTATTCAGTGCTCCTGCCCTTCGTTCGGCGTGAGTTCGAGATCGGCCCCATCGAAGGGGACGCCTCGGGGTTTGGCGATGTAGTTGCGCTGGGCAAGTACCGGTTCTTCCGTGAAGAGGGCCGTGCGCGGTCGATCAACGCGTCCGTCATTGCCGGCATCGAAATGCCCACCGGCGAAACGGATGAGACGTTTCAAGGCGTGCGGTTGGGTCCGACGGTGCAGCCAGGGCGCGGGGCGTGGAACCCGTTCGTCGCGGTTTCAGGCACGCGGGGCATCGACCGGTTTCGTTTCGACGCGACCGCGTTCTACAAGCTCAATACCGAGGGCTCGCAGCGCTACGAGGCGGGCGATTTCTGGTCGTTGACCGGATCTGTCGGCTACCGATTCCTGCACTACAAGTATCCCGGTCCAACCTTCGGCGCGAAGCTGGGGCTGCAGTGGCGGCACCAGGAGCGTGCTTCGCAGAACGGCGGCCTCGTCGTCAACTCCGGTGCCGATGAACTCTTGCTCTTGCCCGGGTTGGTCATTCATCCCATCCCGCGGCTCGACGTGTCCATCGGCGTCCGCATCCCGATCTATCAGCACTATGAAGGCGAGCAGCTCGGCCGCGATGTCGAGTTCGTGCTCACCTTCGGCTCCCGCTTCTAAAAGTCATGAACCCAATGCAACCAATCCAGCGCTCCGTCCTGTCGGGGGCAGTCCTCGCACTCGTCTGGGGTGCGTGCGCAACTCAGTCGACCGAGCCCGTCGGCGCCACGTTCGCCCGCTTCGAGATCACCTTCGAAAGTTGAACTTGAAACGACAAGCTGTTCGGTCTCGAGCAGACTTTGCGGCGCCAGTTCGGCGCCGAATATCCGGATATGGACGCGATGAATGGCTACGTCAACTTCAGCTTGGTGGAGCCCGTGCAGATCGACTTTGACGAGGTTGCCGACGTGCTCGATGCGACGGGGTACAACCTCTACGACCTGGTGCTGAAGGTCGACGGTACGATCGAAAACGACGCGTTCGTCGTCACGGAAACCGGCCAGCGCTTGGACTTGAAGCCGGGAGCGACGTTGGAAGATGGACGCATCGAAGGCATGGGTGTGCTCGCCGGGGACCATGTGGCCCGCGTGTTCTACGTCCCGCGGTAAGGGCCTTGCCGACCGGTCAGGACCGGACGAGTGACGCAATGGCGTCGCTCGTCTAGAACGCTCGGTTGCTCGAATCGAGACCGGCCAGGGCATGTGGTGAAGATCGCAACGAGCGATCGCCGAACTCGACTAGATGAAATACTTCATCGGACTGGTCGTCGTGCTCGCCCTGGGGATGGGGGCGTTGGTCATGACCCACGAGTCCAAGACCACGCCACTCACGCTTCCTGACGAGAAC
>CBESZZ010000368.1:0-4759 GCA_965534055.1 uncultured bacterium
CCGCAAGCTTGGGGTCAGGGTTGGTGATCTGCAGACCGCGACGGCCGGAAGACGTCGACACGTAAGGACGCAGTGAAAAGCTGCTCAGCAACCGTTCCGGCTCAGCCGTCCAAGCGTTTTGGTCCTTACGACTCACCGACCACTGGCCATCTTTGACCATGCGGGTCTCTTCCACGTCGACCCAGGTCGACTTGTTCGCGCCGCGTGATCCAGCCGCTGCAGAGGATGCTCCATCGCCACTCTCGCCGTCTTCGGACGCGCGGTTTGCCAAGCGCTGCTCTGTGAGCCAAGCGCTCGTTTTCGCGTCGAGCCCCATGATCGGCTTGTAGGCCTTCTCGCTCTCTCGCTGACCCGTTGGGTTGCCGTTCTCATCTGCCGCCGGACGCGTGAAGGTCGCGAACTCCGCGGAGCCGTGCACCATCTCCAGCTTGATTTCGTCGTACGGCGGCCAGAGCCCGTCACCAATTCGAAGTGCGTGGACGACTGCATCGCCAGGCTGGGAGAAGTTGGGCTTCTGCCCCTTGAGACCAGAACGCGAACGGTTTTTACCGTTGAACGTCTTGGTGGTGATCTTGGCGTTCTGCTGCATTGCAGCGACGTTGCTCACGCTCCCACCAACGCCGCCGCCCGGCAACAGATGATCAGGGATCTCAACGTCCGGCGCGACGTAGCGCACCGTCACGCCCGTGGCGTTGGTTTCGTCTTCGGCTCCGCGAGTGCCGTCATAGAGAATGCCGACGATCTCGAAGATCTCCTCAAGCGGCTTGGCGATGACCGGAACGATCTCCGGCGTCTCTGGCTCGTCCGGCTTCACGGTCTCAGGCGGCAGCTCAACCTTGCCGGTGATGTTGACCTTCTCGAAAGCCAACCACCAATCTTTGCCGTGGTAGTCCCACGCGGTGGCAGTGCCCAGCGCGGCGAATCCCATCGCCACCTTCTCTTTCCCCTGCTTTGTCCCACGGTTGCGGGCGACGTCCATGGCCTCAGCGCCGTACTGGGCGTCGTAGGCCTGCCAGCCCGCCAAACCGAGCATTCCCGCGGAAGCGAGATAGAGAATGGAGTTCCAGGGCAGTTTCATACGCGGTGGGTCTTGGGGTCGCAGAAGGCCGCGGCTCGCATCGGCCGTTGTGAACGGTAGCACGAACCTCAGGCAATCTCCTGATCACGGCTGCATTGCGACGCCTGCAGAGCCAGAAACTTCCCGGCGAATCCAGATTCGCTCCATGGCTCTACCCCGTCCTGCTAGCCCTAACGGCTGCCCACAGCCCAGCCGACCGCTGCGGACGCTCGGCGCGTCCGCCGATCAGATCAGGCTTTCGGCCCCATCCCAGCGGCCACAGAAGCCCCAGCTCCCGTGGTGATTCCCCGCATCTGCATCTTCAGCTCGTCAGGGTTGTCCGACGCGGCCAGCGCATCTTCCAGCGAGATATTGCCCGCCTGGAATAGTCGGATCAGCGACTGGTTGAACGTCATCGTCCCGTAGTAGCCGCCCTCGGCCAGCGCCTTGGGCAGATGCCTCGTCTGACCTTGCTCGAGCAGCTCCCGCACCGTTGGCGTGTTGATGAGCAATTCGACGGCCGGCACCATGCTGTTGGCGGCCTTGTTCTTGATCAATCGCAGAGACACGACACCCGCCAGGTTCAGGGCGAGCTGCAAACGAATCAGGTCGTGCTGGTGCGGCGGGAAGAACGTGATGATCCGCTCGACGGTCTGCACGGCGTTCACGGTGTGCAACGTCGAGAATAACAGGTGGCCGGTTTCGGCAGCTGCGATCGCTGCGGTCACGGTCTCTGCATCCCGCATCTCGCCGATGAAGATCACATCGGGCGACTGACGCATCGCTTGACGCAATGCCTGCGGGAAGCTCTTCACATCGGAGCCGATCTCGCGCTGGTTGACGATGCTTCGGCGGTCTTCGAACACAAACTCGATCGGATCTTCGATCGTCACGATGTGCTTTTCCGTGCTGCGGTTGACGTGCTCGATCATCGCAGCGAGCGTCGTCGACTTGCCAGAACCGGCGATCCCGGTTGCGAGCACCATGCCCCGCTTCAACTCGGCGAGTTTCTTGAGCGGCTCCACGGGCAGGTTGAGATCCTTAAAGCTTGGGATCTCCTTGCTGATGCACCGGAACACGAACCCGACCTCGCCCATCTGATGAAAGGCGTTGCAGCGGAAACGCCCGAGATCGGGAACCATCAACGCGGTGTCACACGCACCGTTCGCGTAGAACTCTTCCTTCTCCCGGTCGCCCAGTGCTTCAGCCAAGTACGACTGCAGGAGCTGCTCAGGCAGCGGCGTGTCACCGAGGAATCGGATCCCGCCTTGCACGCGGACCGCGGGACAACCACCGGACTTCAGGATCAAGTCGGAGGCGCCCTCCTTGACCATGATGTGCAGGAAATCACGCAGCTTCGGATAGTTCACGGCTCGCTCTCCAGGCCCTCGTTTCGGACAGTGATGCACGGTCGCAGTCACCGTGAATGTGCGGCTCGCTCGCCGTACAGCATCCCTGCTCCTATCGGCACTCTGACCCGCCTCCCCGCCACGAATCCTCGCTCCCAAACTGGAACTGGACATCGGCGTCTCAACGCGGGACCCTGGCCGCCGCTTTTGCGGCAAAGGCCGGCACCTGCTGGCTACTTCAGCAGCTCGCCGATCCCGGCCAGCAGCTGAGGAATCCCAGCTCCGGTCGGTGCGGAAATCGCGATCACAGTGCGCCCCATCGCTTCGGCGAGCTCCACTGCGCGATCGCGGCTTTCCGCGTCTTCGACCTTGCTGGCGACTAGCAGCAATGGCCTGTCAGCCAGCGATCCCGTGCTCGAACGCGCGAGCTCTCGCTCGATTGCGCGCGCAGCCTCCGCAGGATCCTCAGGTCCGTCGCTGCTGCAATCCACCAGGTGGACGAGCACCTTGGTGCGCTGAATGTGGCGCAGAAAGCGATCTCCTAGCCCTTTGCCCTCTGCGGCACCCTCGATCAAACCGGGAATGTCCGCCATCACGAACGAGCCGAACGGGGCGCGGACGATGCCCAGGTGAGGTTCCAACGTCGTGAACGGGTAGTCCGCGACTTTCGGCCTCGCCGCGGAGATCGAGGACAGGAGAGTCGACTTGCCCGCGTTGGGAAAGCCCACCAATCCAACATCCGCGATGAGCTTCAAGCTCAGCCGCACCTTGCGTCGCTCGCCGTCGGAGCCCGATTCGCAAAAACGGGGTGCTCGGTTGGTCGAGGTCGCGAAGCGCGAATTGCCCTTGCCGCCTCGCCCGCCTCGCGAGACCACGAACAAGTCTCCGTCCTCTTTCAGGTCGTGCAGCAGGTTGCCGTGCTCGGCATCGATCACCATCGTGCCGACTGGGACCTTCAGCACACGATCGTCAGCACTTCGGCCGGTGCAGCCTCGCGGACCGCCCTGGGATCCCTTGGGGGCGCGGTAGATGTCCGTGCCCGCGAGGGGCAACAGCGTGGTCTCGTGCCCGGTGGCTTCCAGCGCCAAGCCGCCGCCATGACCACCGTCTCCACCGTCCGGACCGCCACGGGGGACGTATTTTTCGCGGTGAAAGGACGAGCAGCCATCGCCGCCGCGGCCACCCTCAAGCACTACGGTTAGCTCATCAACGAACACGGCGCGGGATAGGAAACGGTTTGCCGCGGTGAACCGGGGGGAAACCCGGCATCAACTCGACGAAGGAGGCGGCACCGCTCTGGCGTGGAGGCAGCACCCGATCAGGGCGGCTGCCGTTCCAGCAATCAGCTAGCGGCGATCGGATCGACGTGGACCCGGCGGTTCTTTTGGAAGCGCACCGTGCCATCGATCAGCGAAAACAGCGTGAAGTCGTTGGCGCACTTCACGTTCTCGCCCGGGTGAAACTTGGTTCCGCACTGGCGCACGATGATCGTGCCGGCGGTGACCGCTTGGCCTCCGAAGCGCTTCACGCCTCGGTTTTGTGCCAAACTGTCGCGACCGTTCTTGGTCGAACCCTGTCCTTTCTTATGTGCCATGGTCGCTCTTTGTAGCCCTAGTAGCTCTACAGGTTGATCGAGTCGATGCGAACTTCGGTGTAACGCGCCCGGAAACCGGTGCGGGTACGACTGTTCTTCCGGCGGCGAAACTTCGCCACCTCGACTTTCGGCCCTTGGACCGTACCGATCACCGTGCCGGTGACGCTTGCGCCGCTGACGAATGGTGCGCCGAACTGCGCGTTTTCCCCCGTCACTGCACAGACTTGGTCAAACGTGATCGAACTTCCCGCCTCCAACTCGCTGTTGAAGGGGATTTGGACCCGCTGGCCTGGGATGGCGCGGAAACTTTGATTGCGTTCTTCGACGATGGCGTACACGGCCACAACTCCATCAAGGATCGGGTCGGAATCAGGGCAACTGCGTGGCGCAGAGGCCTGAAGGGGGCCGAGGAGGATAGCCGCGTCAGGGCGGTTTGCAATGGGCTTGTGATGGATCGACCAAAGGGGCCGAACCGCCCTGCGAAGCCCGAAAACGCCCGTTTCCGGCGTCAACGGCCGTCCTTCATACCGAAGCCCGCTGGGATCACGCCCCGCGCTTCCTGGCCATCTGCCGTCTTGAAGCGGGTCGGGGGAGACACTGCCCCCCCATGGTTCACCGACCGTTCTTCACACCGAGACCCGCTGGGATCACGACCCGTGCTTCCTGGCCGTCTGCGGGAATGAAGCGGGTCGGGGGAGACACTGCCCCCCATGGTTCACCGACCGTTCTTCACACCGAGACCCGCTGGGATCACGACCC
>CBESZZ010000369.1:0-4756 GCA_965534055.1 uncultured bacterium
CTGGATAGAGCGCCCGCATTGTTCACCTGGCGTGCGAAGGCATCCCATCCATCAATGACCCTTCCGTTCCACTGTTGCCACGCAACAACCCAACTCGTTGGGGCATTGCTTCTCGCATCGGCTTGACGGGTGACGGCGACGCGCTCGTGGTCGAAATCGGGGCGAGCAGAAATGTCGAAAGCGGCGCTGTGAGTCGCGCTTGAACCAATGCCAGCGGTAGCATCCACGGTCACGCCAAAAATCGTGCTACGCGCATGCACAGGACTACCGTTCGTATTCTCGCCCTGAAACACGATGATCCCCTCGTTGCCGTGGACGCTCCACGTGGTGCCACCGCAATCAGGTCGCCAAGAATGCGTCACTTGGGGAACTCTAATTGAATTGTATTGGGTTGTGTGGTTGAAGCTTCCCGCGTCTTGGACCCGGTAGCGAACACGACGAGAAAGCTGTGGGTTGCTGAATCGTCGCTCAAAAGCGATCAGGTATTTCTGAGGGTTGCCCAGAGTTGCGATCCGAATATGCGGGGTATCCCACGCGTTCGCATCGCTCCAAACGATCTGCCCCAAAGCCCCTCCTTTGGTGAAGCAGTCACCAAGCAGGCGACAGAACGCATCTCGATCCTCTCTCGACGCCACGAGGGAAAAAACGACCGCCACCCGATTGGCTTGATCGTCTCTCGCGACGTCCGGACTGGTTCGCAGCGTTCCACCCGTGATGTGTCTACGGGTCTGCAAGGGGTCCAAAGTGATCGGGAACTGGGCATCGGCGATGAACTGTGCGTCAATGGTCAGACGCACCACTCCGTCGTGATAGCTAGTCAGCACGCTCTCCTTGCTGCCACGCGCATCGAACACGAACGCTTCGCTGTATCTCGTATAGACGACTCCATCGTTGCCCATGAAGTCGATGGAGCGGTGCGCCGCCGTGAAGTTCTCCGCCTTCATCGGTGTTTCGATGCGGCCTTCAACGACCAAGTCACCAGCTGTCGCGGGGCGATTGGCGATGACGAAGGTCTGCTCTAGGCCTTCAACCAGCACGTCATAGGCTTCGGTCACCGCGTTGAAGCGGTACTCGTAGCGGTAGTCTTCATAGACTTCGTGGGGTGTATCCCCAACTTCCATGAGCACCGAGCCGCCAGCCGTCACTCGCTGCGTGGTCCAGCGCACCGGTAAGTTTCTCGGCGCAGCGCTGCCCAGATACGGGATGAACGTCGCACCATCGTGGAACGACACCTTGTACGACCCTCCCACGCCCCAGATACCGTAGGGCTGGCCGAGGTCCGCTTCCCCGGTGTGAATCGGCACCCGAAAGTCCTCGCCAGCGGCGACTGTGGGTTCGTTGGGCAGCGTGACGCTTTGCGTCGCGGAAGACTCTTCGAATGCCTTGAGACTCCCAGGGGATTGGATCCGAGCAAGGGGAGCATCGGCATCCACCTGAGCCGATGCAGCGGCGGTCAAGGCAGCCATGGCGAGAATCGCGCGAAGGAGAGTTGTCATCAATGGGGAGACGTCGAGGGGAAATGCAACCTACCGCCGCGAGACCGTCTCTCGGCGCCACCCGGAGTTGTGAATTCGCGCACGGCCACCGAACGATGTTTCTGTTAAACTTTTCAGCCTCTCCCAAGAAAACACGGTCAGGAAAGCAGTCCTCAGGGCGTGACATCAGACCCTCGGAGTGACCCGACCCATCTGCACCGCAACACGCACGAAAAAACCCAACGAGCCAGGCCCGTCGGGTTCCATCAAGCAGTCGAGCGAACTCGAAGCTGTGCTACTTCACGAGCTGAACTTCCAAGCGCTGCGTGCTGAAGAAGCGGTTGCCCAGCAGGTTCGTGTGGATGTCTTGGAAGTAGAGAGTCGTGTTGTTGACGAACGGCGGAATCGGGAAATCGACCGAGACGTTCACTCCGAACTGGAATGGCAACAATCCGAGGTAGTTCGCACCGTTTGCCGGCACCAACAGTCGGCAACCAAGGCCGAAGATGTTGCCGATGAGAGGCTGGTTCGTGGTGCCCAGCGCGACCAAGATAAAGTGGCCTGAACCGGAGGAGGCTCCGTTGACGTTGACGGATAGGAACTCGTGGCCGATCTGCTGATCGTGCACCGTGCTAGTCCCACGTCCTGCCCACGAGATCGTCGCACCACTGCAGGAAACGCCAGATGTGCTCCACGGGGTGAACGTGTCGTAGGAGTAGCAATTGCCGTAGACAGCGTTCAGCGACGAGTTCAATCCCGTAGGATCGGCGTTGGCAGCGTAGGCAACTTGGAAGAGATCGGAATCGTCGTCGTAGTAAGCCGATGCTTCATACCCCACCTGGTTGGCGGTTGGGGTGCTGAAGGAGTGCAGGGTGACCAGCTCGGTCTGGGCGCCCGTGTAGCCGATGCGGTGCAGGTAGATGGTGCCAGATCCCGGCCCCGAAACTCGATCGCTGATGACCGGAACAGCCCAGAACGAGTCCGAGTCGAAGTCGAACGCGCAGTCTCCCACGCGCCAGCGACGGTCGGCGTTCGCCCAGAGGCCGTTCAAGTCGAACTTGGTAATGGATCCACCGATCGGCCAATCAAACCGTTCGACCTCGATGCTTGTTCCGAGGACTCCAGTCGGCTTCGCAGCAGTCGCGATGTCCAACTGTGAGTAGCCCACAAGGAAGCGGCCGGCGTTGCCGTCAATCGTCAGGCCCAACTTGTGCATTCCGTTGTTCGGCGCACTGCTAAACCAATGATCAACGGACGTGGCGCCCGTATCGTTGACATGGCGCGCAACCGCATCCCAGTCATCGTTGGCGAATGATCCGTTGAACTCTTGCCAAGCGGCCACCCAAGTCGTGGGGTTTGTGTTGGATGCAACAGCCTGACGAGTCACGGCAGGGCGCTCCTGGTCGGTGCCGTTTGCGTCTCCAGGAATCATGAACGCGGCGCTATGGGATGCATTCGCTCCAGACCCAGCGCTGACATCGACGATGACGGCCCAAATCTCGCTTGTCGTGGTGTTACCAAACACCACGGTACGTTCGCGCTGGAACACGATCACACCGGTGTCGCCCAAGCTACTCCAAGTCGCCCCACCACAATCCGGACGCCAATCATGCGTGTCCGGTCCTGGGGTGATGATGTTGTACTGAGTTGAGAGAGTGAGGTCGGCCGTGTCGTGGACGTGATAGCGCACGACGCGATCGTTGTCGGCCAGCGCTGGAAACCTGCGCTCAACAACAATCAGATACTTCTGAGGGCTGTCCAAGGTGGCGACCCGCGCCCGCGGCGTATCCCACGTGTTGACGTCGTTCCAAACGATCGTTCCACCTGCGGCTCCCTGGGTGAAGCAATCATCGACCACCTGACAGAAGGCATCCCGGTCGGGCGCCGACGCCAAGCGAACGAACACCACACCAACATCATTGGCTTGATCATCCCTCGCGATATCCGGGCTGGTCCGCAGCGTTCCACCGGAGACCCGCTCGCGGGTCTGCAATGGGTCGATCGTAATCGGGAATTGTGCGTCCGCGATGAACTGACCATCGACGGTGAGGCACACCACACCATCCTGGTAACTGGTCAACACGTTGGCCTTCGAACCAGCAGCATCAAAGACGTATGCCTCGCTGTACTTCGTGTAGACAACGCCATCGTCTCCACGGAACTCGATCGCGCGATGGGCGGATGAGAAGTTGTCGGCCGTCATCGGACTTTCGATCAGTCCCTGAACGACCAGGTCACCGGGCGTCGCGGGACGGTTCGCAATGACAAACGTCTGCTCAAGCCCTTCGACGTGCACGTCATAGGCCTCCGTCACCGCGTTGAAGCGGTACTCGTAGCGGTAGTCGTCTTGGACTTCTCGTGGGGCCTCTCCTGCTTCCATCAGGACCGAACTGCCTGCCGTCACGCGCTGAGTCGTCCAGCGCACTGGAAGGTTTTTCGGCGCAGCACTCCCCAGATAGGGAATGAACGTTGCGCCATTGTGGAACGACACCTTGTAGGTGCCACCCACGCCCCAGATGCCGTAAGGCTGACCCAAGTCCGCTTCACCCGTGTGAATCGGGATCCGGAAGTCTTCGCCAGCCGCGACTCTAGGGCCGTCCGGTAGCTCAACGCCCTGCGTCGTCGGCGACTCTGAAGGAGCTGTGACGACGGATGGCGACTGAGTTTGGGAGGAAGGAGAATCGGCACCGAGTGTGCCGGGGTCCTGGGCCGAGGCAGCCGCGGTTACGGCTGCCATGGCGAGGATCGCGAATTGATGAGGATTCATGGTGCAGGTGTCTGAGCAGACGTCGGGGAAATGCATCCTGGCGCCACGAGAACATCTCCCGACACCAATGGGCCAAAGCGGATCCACTGGCCTCGGTCGCACGGGCATTCCGCGGGATTTTTGAATTTCCGCGATCGATCTGCTCCGGCACGGAGCTGGGCCTGCTCGACCGATGGAGCCCTTTCCGCCTTCCCATGGACTCCTCTTCCAAACCGCCGCTTGGCTTCCTGAGGTGGCGCCACCCACCCGCAACAGCCATACTTCCGTCCGCAACGCGGTGCACTGCGGAACTCGGCTGGCCGACCTCGGCAGCCAAGGGTCCTCGAGTTACAGCGCCACCGTGATGCAACTAAAGTATGGGTGCGCGTCGCTTCCGCGCACCAGCCCACCACGATTCTGATTGCACGGCATGTATCTGACGGTCGACGACGGCTCTTCGGCCGGTTCCCGCATCGCCCTGACCCGCGAACAAGCGATCACGATCGGTCGACACCCCGATTGCACGGTCGTGCTC
>CBESZZ010000370.1:0-4748 GCA_965534055.1 uncultured bacterium
AGTCACGGCTGTCACGCTGCCCATCGCACTGCTGGTTAGTCCGAGCGGTGAAGGTGAGGTGACGATTCCAATTCCCGCGTCGACGAACTTGGTTGGTTTGGAACTTGCCAGCCAGGCGTTGTTCATCCCCGTCGGCAACGAAAGCGCGATGCACTTCTCGAACGCGGTTGTGCGTGAGGTGCTTCGCTGAGCCCAACGGCTTGCCGAGTGTGCCGTGTGAGAATGATGGGTCTTGCGCGCCAGCGTTCGGCCCTAGCCAGTTCAAGCGAGCACGACGCCGCAGTTCGGAACGCTTGTCGCAATGCGTCGCACCGGACGCGCATCGTCATCGCTCGCAGCAGCCAAATACGCCCGCGGGCAGGAATATCGGTTGTGGCGCTGGGCTTTGGGCGGCCTTGCGAAGCCTCAGCTCTAAGAGCCTTGGTCGACCAGGAATGACGGCCTTGTTGCGCATCGTTCCTGCCCAGTCTTCAACAGCTCAACTCTGAGCTAGGCGAAGCATTCGACGCCGCGTTGGTCTCAGCCTCGCCGACATTCTCAAGTTCCACGTGCTTAGCGGAAGCACGATGTCCAAGGGTGCGGCCGGCGCCGGTTCGGTGGACACCGTCCCGGGCAAGAGCGTCATGTTCGGAGTGAGCAACGGTCGCCTGTCGGTCAGGGGCGCCTCGATCGTGAAGACGGACATCGCGTGCAGCAACGGTGTGATCCACGTGATCGACACCGTCCTGCTGCCGCCCTCGAAGAAGGTCTCGAAAGAGTCGAAAGGCCGCTGATCGACCTGCAGAGCTGGTGACCGCGAACGTGCGGAAGCCACCAAACGTACGCTGTGGTTGAGAGAAGCTGCAGTGAACGTCACGCACAGGCATGATGCATGCATGCCGACCGCATCGAACCCCGCGCGCCCCGCGTTGATTGATCCCAGTTCCGGAGATGCGGTCGCTCAAGTGCTTCCGGTTGGGTTAGTGGAGCCGAACTCTCACCCCGACCTGCCTTGGTTGCCGCCGGTTTCGTTGTTGTTCGCGTATGCGCCCGCAACCGCGCTGCATCTGATCGCACCGTGGACGCTTCGGTTGGTCGCGGCAAGTGTGGGGTGGTTCGTCATGGTGCTCACGGCCGTACTCGCGCTGTGGGCCATGGTCGAATTCTGGCGGGCGCGCACTTCCGTGAGTCCGCGGAAGTCGACCACGCGATTGGTGACGTTGCGCGGGCCCTACCAGTTCAGCCGCAACCCGCTCTACGTTGCGCTGGTTGGGCTGGGGGCTGGGATCGCGATGGTGAACGCGAGCATTTGGTTCCTCGCCGCAATTCCGGTGCACGTCTGGCTGTTGCGCCGGTTCATCATCGAACCCGAAGAGCAGTTCCTCGCCGCGAAGTTCGGACCCGAATACCGGGCCTACGCCAAACACGTGCGGCGCTGGCTCTAGTTCAGCGAAGGCGAAGCCGCGTCAGTCTTCGCCGAGAATCTTCGGACCGGCGCCCGCGGACTTCTCATACCGACCGTCGTCACCCTTCACGTACTTGCCAAAGCCGATGCGGTTGAGGTTCTTGTCGCTGACGCGTTCTGCGTTGGCGCGGTCTCCCCAAGTCCAAGGCAAGTATGGTGCGGTGATGACACGCTGCACGGGGAGACCCGAGTAGGGGTGCTCGGTCAGCGGCTCGTCAGCCATGGCCTGCCGCATTTCAAACGACTCGGGCTCGAACGCTGCGATCTCTGCATCGCTTGCGTCTTCCGGAGGCACCGTTTCGTAGACGTAGATGGGCATGGGCTTGGCGGTCCAAAGGGGGGCGGTCGTTCGGCATCCGGGTCGAGAGATCCCTGCGATTGCTCCTTCCGGTATCGACCAGACCGTGAGCTGGCCTTGAGCGTCCGGCACCCTGCCCCCAGTGCGATGGACACTTTGTCGCCTTCGCGCGCCGGACTACGTCCAATAGCCCGGATGGACCGGGCCGCTGATCTGATACAACGCACGCATGGATCTAGGCTTCGAGACGATCGGCAATGCTGCCATTCTGTGCCATGACCACGGGCCACTGCTCGTGACTGACCCTTGGCTGCAGGGGGGTGCGTACTTCGGCAGCTGGGTGCTGTCTCACAAGGTTCCGGAAGAGCAATGGGAGACGGCCAAACAGTGTCCCTACGCGTGGATTTCCCACGGCCATCCCGACCATCTCAGCCTGCCGTCGCTGGAGATTTTGAAGGCGGCGAAGCCCGACAAGACCTGGCTCGTGCCCGACCACTATGGCGGCCGCATCGTGCGTGAGCTCGCGGAGCACGGGTTCGAAGTCACCGTCATGAAAGACGGCGAGTGGATGCGCATCTCCGACCGTGTGCGAATTTGCAGCATGGCGAACTACAACCAGGACGCCGTCTTGCTGATTGAGATGGACGACAGCTTGATCGTCGACGCCAACGACGCCGGTGACCGCGGTGCAAGCAAGCTGTTCCGCGAGATCTTGGGCAACTACCGCCGCAAGTTCTTGGCGTGCCTTACGGGATGGGGCGACGCGGACATGATCAACTTCTTCGATGAAGAGGGTCGCCGCGTTCTGCCGCTCGCAGCAGCGAAGACACCGGTGGGGCCGCAAATCGCCCATGTGCTTGAGCACTATGGGTTCGACTTCTTTGCCGTGTCGAGTTCGCTCCATCGTTACGCGCGCACTGACAGTGTGTGGGCCAACGAGTTTGCTACGCCCCACGACATGCATTCCGAGGGGTTCGCATCGCAGACCACAGCAATGCTGCCGGCGTTCGTGAAATACGACCTGATCAAGGACGAGTGCACGGAGATCAACCCACCGGTGAACAACGCGCCGGCGAAGACTCCTGAGTCGTGCGACGATTCGTGGAGCGACGAACTCTCCAAGGAAGACGTGCAAACACTGACGGCGTACCTAAAGCGCGTCACGCATCTGCAGGAAGCGGTCGGCTTCGTGAACTTCCGCTGCGGGGCGAAGGACAACGTCATCGACCTGAACCGCAAGGGGTTCGAGCGAGGCATCACTTTCGAGACGCCGCGGAACTCGCTGATGCAGGCGGTCGAATGGAACGCCTTCGATGACATCTTGATCGCCAACTTCTGCAAGACGACGATGCACGGCACGTGGGAGGGTGGCCGCGGAGAGAAGGCGCTTTACCCACACTTCACGCCGTTCGTCACCAAGTTCGGCGACAACGGCGGGGCGTTCACGGCCGCGGAGATCCGCGCCTACTTCGAAGAATACGCCCGACGCGGGTTCACCGATTTTCACCCCGACCCCGCGGGGCAAGAGCTGGAATGGCTGACCATGGAGGCTGTTCGGGCCTACGTGCCGGAGCTGTAGGCGTAGCGGCTCCCTGGGGCCACAGGCGGTGCGGCGATCAGTGGGTGGTCGCTTTTTCGTCTCCTCGAGTCCTCGGGGTTCCCCAAGGCGGCTTGCCCCTGTCAGATCCGGAGCATGACGCCCTCCGCATCGTTCCCGTTCGGGCTCGCCGCCCTCGCCGCATTCACGAGTTTGGCCGTACCTGGTCTTTCACAGGAGGCCGGCGTCGAGACGGCTCCTGCCGAAGTTGCTGTCGATGTGATGGCTCAGGCGGGTGCCACGAAGGATCCGCTGGTGTCGGAAGCCATGGTTGCGAAGATTCTCGAGGAGGGCATTCGCAATTCCCAGGCGATGCGCATCCTGACCGACCTCACGGGCAAGATCGGGCATCGCCTCACCGGTTCTGAGAACTTGGTGAAGGGCGCCAAGTGGGCGCGGGATGAGTTCCGCGCGATGGGGCTGAAGGCGGAACTCGAAGAGTGGGGTCAGTGGCAGACCATTTGGAGCCGTGGCGAATGGGTGGGCCGCGTTATCGCGCCTGAGCCAATCGACCTGTTCATTGCGACGTCGGCGTGGACCGCCGGCACCGATGGGCTGCAACGCGGCCAGCTTGTTGCCATGCCCGACGATGAAGGTGACTTCGCGGCGCGTGCGAAGCAGCTGAAGGGGAAGTATCTGTTTGGACGGCTCACCCGTTCGAATGGCGATGCATTCCGTCGACTTGCCAACGAGCACGGTGTGCTCGGGTTCGTGAGCGCCGCGCGGGGCAACGCGCAGTATCCAAACCGCGTTCGCGTCTTTGGCGATAGCCAGGTGGCGCGCGGATCGATCGACAACGTCCCGACCATTCCGGAGATCGTCGTGCGCGCGGACCACGCGGACATCCTCGACTCGATGGTGCACGTCGAGGAGGAAGAGGTCATCGTCGAGTTCGACATCCAGAACGCGTTCAAGGCCGGCCCCATCTCGCTCTACAACGTGGTCGCTGAAATCCCTGGTGCGACCAAACCCGATGAGGTGGTCATTGTGTGTGGTCACCTGGATTCATGGCACCAGGCGACGGGAACGACCGACAACGGCACTGGCACGACCACCACGCTCGAAACCGCAAGGATCCTGTCGAAGGTCGGTGCGGCACCGGACCGGACGATTCGGTTCTGCCTGTGGAGCGGCGAAGAGCAGGGCCTGCTCGGCAGTGCGGCTTACGTGAAAATGCACCGCACCGAGATGGAGAAGGTGTGCGCGGTCTACAACCACGACACTGGCACCAACTGGGCGCAAAGCATCACCGTGGCCAACAACATGGCCGACGACTTTGAGCGCATCTTGGCTCCGGTCAAGGAGCACATGAAGGCTCCGGAGCCCGAAGGCGAGTTCGAGGGCCCGGTGTTCAACCTGAAGACGGCCGAGACCATCTCCGGGGGCGGGGGTAGCGACCACGCCTCGTT
>CBESZZ010000371.1:0-4741 GCA_965534055.1 uncultured bacterium
AATCCCCGGACTTCCGCCGCGTTTCATCGAGCGTCACGGAGACGAACTTCTCCGTCTGCTCAGTGCCCAGCACGGCAAGCCACCGCGCCAGTAACCGAGCTGCGGCCGGGAATTTGGGCATGGGTCGGCGGGCCGGTGTGGCTGATTCAGGCCCCAAGCTTCTGGCTGACCCTGCTCCGCCGACGACGGGACGCTTGGCTCCCGGGCTCGGCCTCGTCATTCTACGGGCGTCCTCGCACTCCATTTTCACCGCGCAGCCAAGCCTGAAAGCCATGAGTTCCAAGATCGTCCCGCTCGACCATCAGCCCGCGCTGCCCGAACGCCTGCTCTGCAAGGACACCCCGGACGACGAAGCCATGCCAATGGATGTGGTCGTCGTCGGTGGCGGCGCAGCGGGACTCGCGACGGCCATCGAATTGGCGCAGCTCGTGAAGGCCTCCAACGAAGCGGGCAATGGACCGGGCGAGGTGGAGATCGCGGTGCTCGAGAAGTCCGGGGAGCTTGGCCAGCACAGCCTTTCCGGCGCCGTGATGAACATGCGTGCCATCCGGGAACTGTTCCCCAAGCATCAGGACAGCGACTTCCCCTTCTTGCGCACGCGCGTGGAGAAGGAACGGGTCTACATGCTGCGTTCGGAACGCAAGGCTACCAAGCTGCCCACGCCGCCAACGATGAAGAATCACGGTAACTACGTGATTTCGTTGTCCGAGATGGTGCGCTGGCTCGGCGAGCAGGCGGAAGGCTTGGGGGTGAACGTGTTCACCGGCTTCCCCGTCGATTCCTTGCTCATCAAGGATCGCGCGGTGCAAGGCGTTCGCACCACCGAAGCGGGACTCGATCGCGACAGCAAGCCCGGCAGCAACCATCAACCGGCGATGGATCTCCTGGGCAAGGTCACGGTCCTCGCCGAAGGCACGCGCGGACCACTCACGCAGTCATGGTTGAAGTGGCAGAACGTCACCGCGAAGAGCCCGCAGATCTACGCGCTTGGCGTCAAGGAAGTCTGGGAGGTGAAGAAGCCTCTGGATCACATTGTGCATACGCTCGGTTGGCCGTTGCCCAAAGACGCGTTCGGCGGCAGCTGGATGTATCCGATGAGCGAGAACCTCATCTCCATCGGGCTGGTGGTCGGAATGGACTACGGCCAGAGCACGCTTGACGTGCACGAGCTGCTACAAAAGATGAAGTCGCATCCGCTCTTCCACGAGTACCTCGCGGACGGTGAGCTGGACGAGTGGGGCGCGAAGACCATTCCAGAGGGTGGCTACTACGCGCTCACTGAACGACGTACCGGCGATGGACTTGTCGTGGTGGGCGACAGTGCAGGTCTCGTCGATGTGCCGTCCCTGAAGGGCATCCATTATGCGATCCAGTCTGGCATCTTCGCGGCTCGGTCAATTTTCGCGGCGTTTCAGGCCAAGGACTTCAGCCAAGCGAAACTGAGCGAAGCCGATCGTTTGGTGAACGACAGCTACATCGTTTCCGACATGCGCAAAACTCGGAACATGCGGTTGGCGTTCAAGAGCGGGTTCTGGAGCGGCGGTCTCAAGGCGGGTTTGATGACCCTCACCGGCGGACGCTTTCCCGGCAAGCAGATTCAAATCGAAGAGGATGCTGCGGATCCCAAGACGGTGACAGCGACAGAGCCGTTTACTCCGGACGGCAAACTGACTTTCAGCAAAGTCGACGCTGTCTTCAAGTCCGGCAACGCTACCCGCGATACAGTCCCGACCCACCTGATCGCCGAGGACTCCATTCCGGAAGCTGTCGGGAAGATGTACGCATCCATGTGTCCCGCCGCCGTCTACGAATGGAAGGAAGACGGCCTCGTCATCAATGCCCCAAACTGTGTCGACTGCAAAGCTACGGATGTCATCGGCCCACGTTGGACACCTCGCGAGGGTGGGAGCGGACCGAAGTACCGCCGGATGTAGCCACGGCGAATTGGGACCGTCCGTTCTTGTGGGTCGTTCAGCCCTCCCTACCGCCAGTTGCGCAAAATGCTCAGGCGGTGCCGTTCCAAGGGTCGAAAAAGTCGACAGATGACTGACCCTCACCGCATTTTGATTCTCAAGACCGGCGCCCTTGGGGATGTCCTGCGAACGACTTCGATCCTGTCCGGATTGCATGAACGTTTTCCCGGGTGCGAAGTGCACTGGTTCACAGCAACTGGCGCTCGCTCGTTGGTCGAACACCACCCGTTGGTCGCACAGGTCTGGTCCGGCGACCCAGAGCGCAGTGCGTCCAAGCTAAGGAAATTTGGCCGGTTCGACTGGGTGCTTTCACTCGATGACGAACGGCCGATGTGCGAATTGGCCGCGGCACTCGACTGCGACAAAGTCTCCGGAGCGACGGTCTCAGCGACGGGAGAATGCACCTACACCGCGGATACGGCGCCGTGGTTTGAGATGGGTCTGCTGTCGAAGCTTGGCAAGGCCAAGGCCGATGCGATGAAGCGGGAGAACGAGCTTTCGCATCCAGAGATTTACGCCTCGATGTTCGGCATCGAAAAGGGCAAGCCGCGGGTCGAGCTGCCGGTGGAAGACTTGGACTTCGCCCGCGATCACCTGTCCGAACTTGGGGTCAACAACGAACAGTCGCTGCTCGGACTCAACACGGGGGCTGGTGGGCGTTGGCGTACCAAGGAACTGCCCATCGATCGCGTTGCCGATCTGGTGATGCAGGTCGCGGCGGCGCGCAGTGACGCGCAGTTCCTGCTGCTGGGTGGACCCGCCGAGGCTGCTCGCACAGCTGAGATTGTTGACCGCGTGCGCAGTCTGCCAGGCGGCGATGCGGTCAAAATCTTTGACGCCGGCAGCAACCACAGTCTGCTGCGATTCGCGGCTTTGATCGACGCTTGCGACGCACTCCTGACGAGCGACAGCATGGCGCTGCACGTGGGCGTGGCGCGAGACATCCCACTGGTCGCATTCTTCGCGCCGACGTCCGCAGCAGAGATCGATCTGTATGGCGGCGGCGAGAAGGTCGTCAGCACGGCACCTGACTACTGCAGCTACGCCCGCGACGCGGACAACTCGACGATCACCGTCGAGCGTTTGCTTCCCGCGGTTCTGCGTCAGCTCGACCCGGCTCCTGCTCCTAAGTAGCTGAAGCTTGTGAGCCATCCCCGCTCCGATCATTGGGCCGGATCCGCGGGGACACGGCGTCGTTTGGCCAGATCGCGGGCTAACGCGGCGCGTCCAGCTGTCTGACTTCCGCCGGCTGTAGAAACGGCGGGGCGGCGACATCTTGATCGGAATTGCGCGGCAGTCGGCGAGTTTCGAGGTCCTCGGCGATCGTCGCAGTGAGCGCTTCGAACACGATCCAAGCGCGAACCCGGGTGCCCAGCGAGGTGTTGTGCAGTGGATCTGAGAACAGGTCCGGATCGCGGGGCATGCGCGCGACGACATCGAAGAACGGTACGCCATGTGAATCGGCGTAGCCACGGTAGACCTGGTTCTGCAGGGTCGCGGCGCGCGCGACGTTCTCGTAGGTGATGGGCCACAGTCGATCGTTCAACATGCCGTAGATGCCGTGGTGCTGCTGCGCGTTGAGTTCTTCGCCGGTTGGTACCATCCACACGAACGAACACATCGCGAAGAGCGATCCTTGGGCTTCGCAGCTGCTGCGGATCGTGTCCAGGTCGCCAAGAATCGTCTTCAACGACAGGTAGTCGGCCCGGGCGGCATCGGGCTGTGGCTGCGCGCTCTTGGGCATGAGGAACCGTTGCGCTGGTTTCGTCGGCTCGAGCAGCGTTCGGTTGCGCAGCAGCACGCCGTGGAGTGATTGGACGAGTGCCGAATACTTGGCCGCTGATCCAAGCCACGTGGCTTCGGGCGCACCAGTTGCCGGCTTGGACAAGTTGCTTGGCTCGACCTGAACCAGAGGGCCAGGATCGAATTGGTTGGACCCCTCGTAGTAGATGACGACGTCCGGAGAGAAGGGCAACACCTCGTGAACCAACGCCGCCGCGATGTCCGTGGAACGGATCGCTTCGCGTCCCGCATTGATGATCTCAACCGTCAGCTCGAAGCCCCGTTGGTCCAGCCAGAGCTGAAGCCAGTGACCCAAGAGCTCGGGATAGGAAAACGGCAATGCGTGATCGCCGACGGTTGTGGACGCGCCGATGCATGCGATTCGCAGCGTGTTCGCCGGCTTGATCTGCTCCAACTCCTGGCTGCGCCAGCCAAAGCGGTTGAGCACCAACCCTGATGGTAGGGTGACGTCCCGCGGGTAGCGGTAGGCCGGATAGGGGCCGGTGCGGCCAGTCGTGAAAACCCGCATCGTCTCCGGTGCGCCCTCGGGAAACATCGCTTCCCAGCGCTCACGAACGGCCAGGAGAATGTTCAGCGCATCGTCGTTGAACAGGTAGTTGGCCGCAGCGACGCCGGAGTCGTCGCCGCGACGCTGCATCTCTTCGGGCACGACTCCGCGCGGACGAAACGCCGGGCTCTGATGAAACCACTCTGGATCCAGGTCAGGTCTGCTGCTGGCGACCGGATTGAGGACGCTCGCGGTTTCCGGAGCGCTGGACTCCAACGTCGACCGGACATCCGCAGGATCAGTCCTCGGCGGCTCGTAGTGCTTCTCTGCCCGGGTGAGTCGGAGGCTTGTCCACCGGTAACCCGCCACACTCCGCGCGATGAACTCGGCGATCACCAGGGAGCCAGTGAGCACGACGAGCGTGAGCGCGAGCTTGCTCTTCCAGCCGGCGCGTCGGGGCTTGTTTGGTGGAGTGACC
>CBESZZ010000372.1:0-4681 GCA_965534055.1 uncultured bacterium
CATGCGCGTTGATCTCTGCCTGCCCCGGTAAGAGATCGCAGCGCACATCCGAGTTTGCGTGTCCGCAAAGAAGATCCGGATGGATGGGTCGGTCCGCGCAACACACGCGGTGGACTCGGCGTCCCGGCCTGCCCCGGTTACGGGACGACGGGTCCTTGTCCGACACATCACATCCGGCTCCCGAGGCCGACTCATGCAAGTCTGCTCAGGAGTGTTCGGTTGAATTTGGTTTTGAAAGATCAGGCAGCGCGACTCGACAGCCCTACTTGGCACTACGAGAGAGCAGCCGGAGACGGACGGTGCCGTCTTCTTGCATTTGGACGTAGCCCACGTGTCGCAGCGGCAACGTCGAAGTATCGACGTCGATTTTCGCGGACGCGCAGAACGACTCCAGTGTGTTCGTCAGGTCGAGCTCAAAGAGCCCAGCGACTTCTTCGTTCTCGATTTCGAGAGCTTGAAGCCATGGGAGGATGCTCGACCGTTTGCGCTTGGCCATGCCGCCATCGCGGCGCAAGTCGCGGAGGATCGCATCGGCATACGACTCATGAGCGAGGATCAGCGAGCCGTCCATCACAGCGCAAGACAAGGACTGGCCTCGTCCGCACACGTTGAACAGGTCGAGTCTCGGCATCACGCGGTTGGAACCGGGCTGGACGCTTTCGACTTTCCCGAACCCAAGCTCTTCCGCCGCGCGGCTCAAGTCTTGATAGAGCATCTGTGCGGACCGCCGATCTTTGGCTTGCACCGTCAGAACCGGAAACGCACCCGCGTCCGTCTGCGCGAGCCAACCCCGGACTGCGGACCGCTTTCCGAGGCGCCGTAAGACTTGCTTATCCAAGTCGAGACCTGCCACGTCGCAGCTACCGGCGAAGCGCTCGCGCATCGCACTGACGAGCGGCAGCGAAATCTCCTGCAGCGACTGCGGCGCCCAAGCCCACACGGCTGAAGCGATGCCCCGGCCCGGAAGCCCGGGAGCAAGGTTCTTAGCCTTGACTGATGAGGCGAGCGCCAACATCCCGTCCTTGGTTTGCGCAACGGTGAGCAGGGTCGTCTGCAGTTCACCTCGGACGGATTCGACCGAAGCAAGAACGTCATCGCCGTTGGCGACACCCATCCATGAAAATGCCGACGCCGGCAAGAGGTTGCGGACGAATCGAGGGAGCCGAAGCTCAAGGCGCGTCGGGTCGACCCAAACAATCAGCGAGCCGGGCTGATCCGTAACCGTTGCCCGAAGCTTCCGATAGCCGCGACGCCCCGCCAGAACTTCAGAGTCCTTGGGATGCTTCGCTGCGGTGTGGGCAGATGCTGATCCCACAACCTGCAACATCGCAGGGCGATGGTTGGAGATGAGCAGCTCTCGACCGACCAGCACCACGACCATTCCAGATTCGCTGTGATCCCAGGATGGGTGACCGCCCAAGGTTTTGCCTTTCCGGCCGAACCCATTCACGAGGAGAATGCTCGGCACCTTCCCCGCATCTGCGGCTGTCAGCACTCCCCGAATAACCAGCAATGGCATCGATGGGTGCTTGGCGCGTGCCGAAGAGAAGCCGGTCAGCGCCAGTTCGAGCGCGCCGTTGGAACGCGTGAAGAACAGGCGAACCGTCGACGAAATCGTCTGACCCTTGGGACTGCCGTCACTTGCCGTGTCCGATCCTTCCCATGCAGCCAGGATCGACGTGAGGGCGTCGGATCCGAGCAATTCCAGGAGCGCGTTCGGATCTCGGAGCTTCGCCGCGGTGCGCGCGGTGACCTCCAAGTGAACTAGCGGCGTGGGGAGGCGATCCACCAGCCGATAGCTTGCGTTCGCTGGCTCGGGTGGGTGCGACGCCTCAGACTTCGTCGGATCCTGCGCGAACATTGACCCGGCCAAGCACAGCGCCGCGGCAGCTGCGAACGGCGCACTCAGGCTGCGTTTCGCAGCGTGCTTCGGGCGGCTTGTCCAAGAGGTCGACATCTGCTGCTGCCTGGCAAGGGCCGTTCCACTTCGAGACAAAGTCCGAAGCCCCGCTGATATGGCCACTTGCGACGACTCTTCTTTGGCGGACACTCGGCGAGAACCTGCGCACCTGTGCAGGATCGGCACAGTTCACGTGCCCCTCGCTCGAGCTAGGAGTCCAGCTTGTTGTACAGCGTTCTTCGACTGATCCCGAGCAGCCGCGCTGCCTCGGCCTTGTTGCCTCCTGCCGCGACCAGCGCGGCGCGGATGGTCTCCTGCTCGCTCTCCGCGAGGTTGAACGAACGCGTCGCTGTGCGCTCTTCAGCGGCGGCTGAGCGTGGCGACAGGTCAGCGACTCCCGGCACTCCATCTCCCGCCAGCGCGTCCAGTCGCCGGACTTCGTTCCGGAGTTCCCGCACGTTGCCTGGCCATGGTCGGCGGGAAAGAGCCGCCATGAGCTCGTCGGGAAGCCCAGGCGCGGATCCGCCGCGGGCTTCCACGCCCAAGCGATCCCCTCGCGCCATCGCAAAGAACCGCGAAGCGAGCGCCGGAATGTCATCGACACGCTCCCGCAACGCAGGCATCCGAACCCGCACCACCGCGAGCCGGTAATAGAGGTCTTCACGCAGGCTGCCGTCTTGCACCGCAGCCTCGGGATCGCGGTTCGTCGCGGCAACCAAACGAATGTCCACCCGGCGTTCCTGCTCACCACCAACAGGCCGCACCGTGCGGTCCTCGAGGAAGCGCAACAGTTTCACCTGCACGTCGAGCGGCATCTCGGTGACTTCGTCGAGGAACAGCGTCCCGCCATCCGCCTCGGCCAGCAGTCCGCGCCGATCCGAGGAGGCGTCCGTAAACGCTCCTTTCACGTGCCCAAACAGCTCGCTCTCCAGCAAACCTTGGGTCACCGCAGCCACGTTGACTGCCACGAGGCGGCCAGTGCGACGGAAACTCTCCTCGTGCAGGCTGCGGGCAACGAGTTCCTTGCCGGTGCCCGACTCCCCCTCGATCAGGACCGGCAAGTCCGTGTCGACCACGCGGTCGAGCAAGCGCAGCGCGGTAAGCAACGCTGTGGACTCGCCGAGCAGCAGCCGGAATGGGTGCTTCAACTCGGAACGGGAAAGCCCCGGCTGCCGACCCAGCTCCTGAGCTTGCTCCGCAACGGTGACCTGCAGGGCGAGGTTCTTGTCGAGCACGCGCCGGGCGAACTCGCGGTTGTCGGCGAGCAGACCGTGCAGGTGCAGCGTGATGCCGGCTTGATCGGCGAACGCTTGGAACCACGGCAAGTCGTCGGGCGCGAACGCACCCTTCTGAAAGCGATGGTCCAGGTAGATCGCTCCGAGCGGAGGTTGATCTCCGCCCACACCCAGCGGTGTGCAAAGCACCGAACGCAGGTTCAGGTCCGCGATGCTTTGGTTTCCGCCCAGGTCTTCGGACAACGCGTCCTCGCTGAACACTGGCTCCGCGGCCCCGTCGCCCAACCCCAAAGCGCGATGCAACACGGTCATGGACAGCTTGCGTTCGGGACGCTGCACGGTCTCTTGATCCAAGCTTCTCGCAGCCCGCACCGTGAACGGGAGTCCGTCGGGCTGGCCCTCTTCGCGCATCACGACGAACCCGCGCTCGGCACCGAAGAGTCGGATCGCTTCATCCAAGAACAGACGCAACACACCCGCCTCATCACGGGCCGACGCCAGCGCGCGGTTCACCGTCAAGATCGCAGTGAGCCGCTCACGATCCTGCGTCGAGCTGCTCTGACGCAACCGAGCCAAGAACTCGGTGAAGCGGGACGCCGCCATGCCTTAGGTCACGACTCTGGTGACGAACTTTGGCGACGCTTCGTCACTAGGGACGCCGCACGGTTCCAGGTCTCTCTTCGGCTCCGGCCACGGGAGCGAAGCGTAGGTCAGCCGGGGCGGGGCGCGTCCGCTCCAACGTGACGAACTCGTTCATCACGTAGACGCATCCGGTGGACGCCATCGCCAGGCCCATGACCAGGCCCCATCCCATCAGGCGGCGGGCGGCAAAGCGGCGAGCGAAGGGTCGGTGTTCCTGGCGGTCCATGATCTCCTAATCATCGACCCTTCCACGGGTCCGACGCAAGGAGACCTGTACGCAAAACGGTCGCGCACCACAGTGGTGCGCGCCCGTTGCTCTACAGGAACTTCGTGACGATCAGTAGTTCGTCGACGAGTAGTTCGTGACCGGCAGCGGCGCGGTGGCTCCGTTCAGGTCAAGGTAGATGGCCTGGAAGTGCATCGTCGTGCCACCCAGGCTTGCCGGGATCTGGAAGCTGAAGTCGGCGCAGCCAGTCGAACCGAACAGCATCGCGGGACCCACGATGTAGCTCGAGAACTGGTTGCCGATGTCCAAGCTGACGAGGCCGGGGAAGACCGAGGGGCTGAGCTCAGAGCTCAGGATCGGGAAGGCCATTGGCGTTCCGGCAGTGCCACCGGTGTGCATGAACACTGACTGGGTTTCGCCAACGGCGACTTCCGGGCAGGTCACGAGCTTCGGTGCAACCGGCTCAGTGAGTTGGACCTGGATGGTCTGACTCGTGCCCGAGCCGTTCACGACGCGGACGTCGTAGGTGCCGGCTGGGAGGCACTGCGGTGGGCAGATCGCAATCGAGCTGTCCGACATCACGGTGAAAAAGCCGTTGCCGAACGCGGTCGTCGGCAGGGCGTCGGTGATGGCCATCGCGCCGAACTCGACGTGATCCACACCGCGCAGGTTTGCACC
>CBESZZ010000373.1:0-4673 GCA_965534055.1 uncultured bacterium
GCAGGTGATGACCCTCCCCGTCGGCTCGAGATCCTTGCTCGCGATCACCGACGCCGACGGCCAGCCCATCCCCGGTGCCCGCGTGACGTTCTTGGAGGAAGCCGGCGGAACCGTGGTTTGGCGCGCCACGACCTACGGCGATGGTCAGCTTCCGGTGTATCGCGACATGCTCGAAGGTGGCGAGCGGCCGCTCCTCTTAGAGATAGAAAGCAATGGCGAGACACACCGCCATCACTGGGACGGCAGTTCAGTCGCACAAGTCATCCGGCTCGGGATCAAGAACAAAGACGTGCCCACCGAGATCGTGTTGGACGTGGTCTTCGCCATCGACACAACCGGATCCATGGGCGACGAGATTCTGCGCATCAAACGCTCACTGCTGACCGTCACGGAGAAGCTCCGCAACCTCGACGCAGAATTCGACCTCCGCTACGGCGCGGTGCTCTACCGCGACATCGGTGACGCTTACGTCACGAAAGCGCACCCATTCACCCCGGACATTGCGGCATTCGATAAGGCTCTGCAAAGCGTCGAAGCCGGTGGCGGCGGCGACGGCCCCGAATCACTGAACCAAGCACTCGCCGTGGCGATTGACGGCGTGGAATGGCGCGAGGGCGCAGCGAAAGTCGTGTTTCTGATCGCCGACGCCCCGCCGCACATGGACTACGAGAACGACGTGCCCTACGGGCAAAGCCTCCGCGCCGCGGTCGCCGAAGGCATTCGCATTCACGCGGTCGCTGCCAGCGGACTCGGCGAAGCGGGATCATTCGTCTTCCGCCAGATCGCTCAGTTCTGTCGCGGCAAGTTCATCTTCATCGAATACGGCAACGACATCGCGCAGTCCGCAGCGGAGCACGGAGTCGCCGGAGAAGTCCGCAGCAACAACTTGGACGACATTCTGTTCGCCCAGATCCGCGACGAGATCGCCCACTGGGGCCGCACCGACTGAGCGTGCGCTCGTGCGCCGCCCCGCGGTGTCAGAACACCCCGAGTCTGCGGGCGAGATCCGTCTGCAGAAGCCCTTGGGGATCCAACCGAGCCTTCAGTGCGCGGAACTGGGTCACAGCATTTTCGCCGTGAATGCGCGGGAACGAACTGCTCTCCAGCACCGCATCCTTGGCGTAGTAAAACCGCCCGCCCGCATCCAGCACGACGTCGGCCATTCGTCGGCACAGGTTCCAAAGCTGGTCACGGACGTGAGGCCGCGCGCTCACGGCGAAATCCATCGCCAGCGAGTAGCCATCCACGGCGTGGGTCATCAAGAACGGATCCGGCTTGTGAGCCTTGAGCACACCTAGGTAGGGCACCAACCCTTCCTTGTGGCACATCCCAATCAAGATGGAGATGACGCGGTGAGCCACCGGCCGCGGCAAGAACGGCTGGAACTGCGTGAGCCCACCCGGCTTGAACGCCCACTGCCAACGCGGCACGTAGTCGAGCAAGAAATGGAACGCGCCGTGCGTCTGCGGATACGGCGACTTGCGCTCTTCGTGGTAGCCGGCGCGGAACTTCAGTCCGTTCACGGTCGGGATGGCCCCCATCTTGTGAGCACACCACATGCCGGGCCACAACCACCCTTTGGGCACGGCCTTGAGCAGCCGATCGGGCGACTCTTGCATCGCCGGATCGAAGAACCGAATACCTTCGGGATCTTCGCCGGGCTTGTAGTGGTCGCCGCGATGCATCAACCCGCGCCCAACGTGCTTGCCGCGTCCGCTGAAGTCGATCCAACCAACCAGGTAGTCAGCTTCGTCGCGAAGTTCTTCGAGGCACTCCAAGTTCGCTGCGAGGTTCGGCGTCGGAATTGCCCAGACCTTCAGCCGGCCCGAGTGGACTCGCTTGAGCTTCAGCTTGAGCTCGGTGAAGCACCCCAGCATCCCAAACCCCGAGATCGCAGCGTGAAACACGTCAGCGTTCTTCTCGCGAGAGCACTCAAGCACGCCCTCTGCCGGGGTGACGAGGCTGAAGCTCTGCACGTACTCGCCGAAACTCCCCGCCACGTAGTTGTTCTTGCCGTGGATGTTCATGGACGCAGCGCCGCCCATGGTGACCTCCATGGTTCCCGGAACGATCGCCGGCCAATAGCCGTTGCGAATCGAACAACGCCACAAGTCGCGAATCGTCACCCCGGGCTCCACCCGCGCAACGCCATGCTCCGCATCGAAGTCCAGGATGCGGTTCATCTTCGTGAACTGCATCACGCGACCGCCCGTGTTCATGCTCGCGTCGCCGTAGCTACAACCAGCACCTCGCGGCGCCAGTCCTAGCCCCTCGACCGCAGCTCCTTCGGCGAAGAATCGCTCGACGCTTGCCGCATCTTCAGGCATCGCGACGCGGGCGCGTCCGCGAACAGCCATCCCCCAACCGTCCACGGCGGAGTCCGTGAACTGCAGCGTCGAATGCTCCTCTGCAGGTGCCGCCCCACGCTGTACAGCGATGGCTTCCGCTGCCGCATTAGGCTTTCGTCGGTTGAGCGCCTTCGAACCCATCACATGCTCATCTTGCGGAAGACGAACGACGGAATCGTTTTGACGACCCCCATGATGATCTTCCATTTGAACGGCACGTAGACGACCGCCTTCTTCTTGTTGCGCGCCTTCAAGATCAGTTCAGCTGCCTTGTCGGCGGTGATCGCACCCTTCAGACCGAGGTCTTCAGTCATGGGCGTCAGCACGAAGCCCGGCCGAATCGTGGTTACGCGCACGCCATGCCGCCAGAGTCGGTTGCGAAGCGCCTCGAGATGCGCGTCTTGTCCGGCCTTCGACGCGCAGTAGCCAGGCCTTCCGATACGACCGCGGTCACCCGCGACGCTGGTCACGCCAAGGATGTGGCCTCGACCTCGTGACTGAAACCGACTCGCCGCAGCGTTGGTCCAAGCAATGCTACCCAGCGTGTTCACCTGGAACATGTCGGCGTCTTTCTTGGTGTTGAACTCGTCGAGCTCAACCTCCGGCATGATGCCTGCGACGAAGTGGAGTTCGGCGGCCTCGCCCAACGACTTTTCGATGCGTCCAAAGAGCGCATCCGCCTCGTCGAGCATCGCGGCATCGTGCACCAGGAAGAACGCGCGTTCCTCACCGAGACCTTCGTTGATCAGCTTCACCTGCAGCGCCAGCTCTTCAGCGCGACGCGCCACGAGCACCACATAGCGATCTTCCGTAGCCAAGCGGCGAGCGAGCGCTAGGCCGATCCCCGACGACGCGCCAACCACAATAGCCACGCCCAACTCCTTGGGGGAGCGGGTCGGGAGCTCGGCTCCTGGGCTCTTGGCTTTCTTGGAGGCGGTCTTGGTCATGGCTGCGATGCGTTCAAGGTCGGTGTTGGAGTGGATTAGGTATCGTCACGGCGAGAAGCTGTCGCCCCCCGTTTCGCAAAGATCCTGGCAGTCGACTCAGAGGCCGTGCAGCCGGGGTCAATCGTTGGCGAGGCGGATTGCCCCGGTGGGGCAGTTGCGCTCACAGGCGCCATCGCGCGTGCACTCGTAGTTGTGGAGCTTGCGCACGACGTTTCCAAGCGGCACCGCGGCGAACCCGTCGGTGGCACATGTCGCAGCGCAGATGCCGCAATGGATGCACCGATTCATGTCTACATCGAGGTGAACGTAGTCCCGGGGCCTGGCGATGGTCCGATCAATCTCCGCGACCACATCCGGATCGCAGAGGTAGCGCGTGGCCGGATGCGTCGTCAGCACCTCCAAGGCTTCCCGCTCACCGAGCCGAACGATCTCGGTCACATCGGGGTATTCCAACAGACCGAAATGGCTGACCTTGGGTCTCGCGAGGACCACCTTGTCGTCGACGTAGCGATGCAGGTTGTGCTCGTTGAGAGCCAATCCCATCACGTCGTAGGTCTGAAACAGAATGTGCGGCAGGCTGGCGCGGTATTTTGTCGGCTTACGCAAGTCGCGATGCGCAAGGTCCACCGCGATAATCAGGTCTGGGTTCCGCGCGTGGGCAGCCCGAAGCGCGATCGTCTCGGTCATGCCGCCGTCGATGAAGTGATCTTCGCCGATCTGCATTGGCTCGAAGACACCGGGCAAGCAGCTGCTGGCGTACACAGCGTCCGCCACCGTCACGTCTTCCGTGTCGGCGAAGCCAAAGAAGCGCGATCGACCTGTCGTCAACGACAGTGCGTTGCAGTGGAACGCTCGCGGTAGCTCGTCGAAGCGTTCCTGCGGCATCCACTTCCGCAGGACTTTGTGAAAATGCCTGCCCTTGTAAACCGAGGCGTGGCGGTAGCCCTTCACCAAGAACTTCAGCAGGTTGATCTTGAAGTAGTCCTTCAGCGAAATTTCCGCTGCCGCTTCTTCCATCTCCGCAGAATCCAAGCCGGTGGCGTAGAGGCCGCCCATCACAGCCCCCATGCTCGTGCCTACGACCTCGTCGACGTGAAGTCCGAGTCGTTCGAGCGCACGAATGACGCCGATGTGCGCGAAACCCCGCATTCCGCCGCCGCCGAGCACCAGCAGGGTCCGCGGTCGTGGCATGCCCGCATGGGGAACGTGCCCACGGCCCGCCTGGACTGCGGTCTCATGGAGGACCTCGGAATTGCGGGAATGCGGAGGCGACGCGCCCGGACCCGATTCCGCAGTCCGGGAATCGGTTTGAGCCGGATGGCGGTCTTTGAGGTTGGAGGGATCGATCGTCAAGGGGGGTCCAGGTCGCGGAGCGGCA
>CBESZZ010000374.1:0-4670 GCA_965534055.1 uncultured bacterium
CGCTCGCCCCCTGTCCGTTGCCGGTTGATGCCAGAAGCTCCAGGTTCGGTGGGGCTGGATCCGCTGGCAGATCGGGAAGCGCCGTGGCTTCAGCCCGGGATTGGGCCGGGCTCGTAATGCCGAGCAAGAGTGCGTACCCCGCAACCCAAGCGCAGGCTGCAAGCACGAGGGCTAGAGCGATAGAACCGAGGACGCGGATGATGAAGCCTGCAAAAGATGGGGTGACCGGCTCCCAGGTTCGCTGGGCCGCCTGGTCGACGCGGCGCGAAACGCGCGCTCACCGGACGATGCGAAGGAGCTGTCCGGGAGTCTACCGCGGTCGGGCGCTCGAGCGACCGGTTGCGGGAAAGCGTCTCATCTCGGGGACGACGTGGACCCGGACCCAAGGGGAGCTTGGCCGGAGTGCCGCTGGGCCTCGTCTCGAAGGTTGAGCGGCTGGACTCGTGGCGGGTGGTCTATCCGCCGCCGCGTCTGCCGCCCTCACCGCCGCGACTTGCACGACGCGTAGCGTTTGCGCCGCCGCCGCCGCCACCGCGACCTGCTCGGCCACCACCGCCGCCGACGCCGCGGACGGTACCACCGCTGTCGATGCCACCGGGAGTTGCGGCGTTCGGGTCTTCCGGTCCCACTTCCATGTCGACCGTCGAAGGCATTCCTGCCGTGACCGTCAGATCACGGGTCACTGCGGCGCGTCCGCGCACCCGTACGGTGAGGACCCCCGTGCCTTCCGGCGCGGTCTCAATCAGATAGGTGCCGTTCTCGATGCGGGAGAACGTCGTGTTCGCGCGGTTGCCCTGGGCACCTGATCCTTGCTCGGCTCCCGGCTGCCAGGTGACCACGCCGGTCAATCCCGAGGCGTCCGTGCCGTCAGTGGTTGTGATCCGACCCTGCACCACGCCGCTCGTGGCGTAGATCTGCAGGCCAGTGAGTCCGCCCTGCGGCACCGTGAGCGGTTGGTTGTGCACCGCGCTGCGGGCGTTTTGCGGGCGGACGCTGAGCTCGTAGTCACCCGGGAGGATGCCCTCGAGAGTGAAGGAGCCGTCGCCATTGGTGTTTGCGGATGAACCTCCGAACCGTCGGCCACCGCGACCGCCGCCCCGTCCGCCTGTGTTCAAGGCCTGCGACGGGTCGGTTGCGGCCTGCAGGCTCACGCGAAGGTCGTCCGCCGGTTGGCCGTTGAGATACACGATGCCTGCGACGTCGACGACGTCCGCCTGCACCAACGTGATGTCCAAGCGTGCTACTTCGCCGGCGTTGAGGACGATGTCGAACTTCACTTCGCCGCCGCCAAACATCTGGCCCATTTGTGAGCGGAGGAAGCTGCGCCGGTCGCCGACGTAGGCGCGGGCGATGTATTCACCGGGCTGCAAATCGCTCACGGTGTACGAGCCGTCGGGCTCTACTTCGTGGGAGTCGAGGCCACCAAATCCGGCGTCCGGTGAGAACACCACGACCCGTGCTTCGGCTTCACGGCCGGCCGGGATGCCGACGACGACGCCGGTCAGCGTCGCTAGTCGATCGATCGTCAAGTTGACGTTCGCGCGGTCGGCGGCGAGGTCCATCCGATCCGATGACGTGCGCGCGTAACCCTCGGCTTCGGCCCGTAGCTGGAACGTGCCGCTCGGGAGTTGGCTCAGCGTGTAGTCACCGTTGGCGTCGGTCTTGGTCTCCGACACGGGAGCCGTGCCGCGGTTGCGGAAGCGGCGGAACATCTGGGCCACGCCGTTGTTGTTCGCCGACTCTTGTTGTTCTTCGGGTGCGACGACGACCTTGACCTCGGCGTTGGCGATGCCGGCTCCTTGGCTGTCCGCGATGCGACCTGTGAGGGTGAACCCACGAGGAAGCGCGATTTGAACCTCCGCGGCGGCGGTGCCGGTGCGCAGTTCGAACTTGGCCGATCGCGTCCGCGCGTGGTTCGGCGACTGGATGTCGACGATGTAGGTGCCTTCCTGAAGACCGCGTTCTTCGAACCGACCCTCCGCGCGATTGCTTGGCATGCCCCGCACGGGCGGCGGGATCTGATCGACGTTGTTGGACTGGAACGCTGCAAACGGGTTGCTACCGCGCCCACCGCCTCGCCCACCGCGTCGTCCGCTGCGGCCTTCCACGTTCGACTCGAGCTCTTGCAGTTTTGTGCGGATGTCGGTCATGGTCGCACGCAGCGCGGTTTCGTCGCCGCTACCGGACCGCAGGGCCTGCATCTGATCCCGGAGCTGGCTGACCTCCGCGGTGCGACGTTCCATGTCGATACCACCGACTCGGGTCATCCGTAGGGCGTAGCTGGTGACCAAGCTTCCGTCGACTGCATCTGTCACGATGCCGGTGACGCTGAGGCCCGGCTGCATCGCGAGCATCAGGTCGCCGGAGAGGATCGGATCCACATCCTCGACGCGCAGGTTCAAGAAGTCGTCTTTCTCCACCTCAAGTGTGAGCTCGTCGCCTGGCAGGTGATCGATGGCGAACTTGCCGTCGCGGTCCGTCCGCGCGGAGTTGTTGCCTCGACGCATGCTCGCAACGCGCACGCGCGCGCCGGCAACTGGCGTGTTGTCGGAAGCTGCGACCACTGTGCCGGTCACCATGAAGCCGGGCCCGAGTTCGATCGGCTCGACTTCGGTGCTCTGGTTGTTCTCCGCTTCGAAGTCGTCGCTGTCGCCGCGCAGGTAGCCCTTCGCTTCCGCGGTCGCGCGATAGTTTCCGCTCGCCACGTGCTCGAGCACGTAGTAGCCGTTGTTGTCGGTGTTCGCGACGAGGTCGTCGTCCGCTGGTGCGGCCCCGCCGCCGCGGGCGCCACGAGCGCCGCCGTTGCGACCACCGCCGCGCGCTCGCATGCGCATCCAGGTGCGCGCGTCGCGACCGCGTGGTGAGAGCGAGACCTTCGCGTTCGCAATGCCGTTGCCCCCGAGATCGAGAACCGAACACGTGATGCGGCCGCCGCGTTCCAGTTGCACGTCGCCTAGTGGTGCTTGGCCGGTGGATGCATCGTTGACTTCGATGTTCTCAAACAGACGGGCATGCGCCTCGTGCTGCACGTCCAGCATCACGTTCAAAGAGCGAAACACGTCTCCGCGGAACGTGAAGGTGCCGTCTTCTCCCGTGATCACTGGATCGGGGATCGATTGAGCCCGACCGAAGAAGCCGCGTCCCTGCTGGCTGAAGGACAGCCTCACTTTGGCGCCGGGCAGCGGTGCACCTTCGGCGCTCAACACCCGCCCGCTCACGTCGGCCGTGACGCGGTCTGCGTCGTCGTTGTCGAAGCTCGCTCCGGCGGCGGCGACGTCTGAGGTGAACTCCGTCCTGCCGAATCCGGAGTCTTCGCCCGCCGCAGGGTCCGCCAGTTCGGTCTCGACCTCATCATCCGACGTCCACTCCAGGACGTTGGGCGGCGGTGTGTCGCCGCCTCCGGCGCCGCTGATCAGGAAAAACGCGCCACCCACGAGGGCTGCGGCAAGGACCAGGAAGATGAGGGATTTGGACACGGGCTCTTTCGGGGGACGGGGGGTGCGAAGGTGGCAGCTTGCCAGGTGACGCCCGACGAGGTCGGGCGTTCACCGGTGCCTTCCACATTCGGTGTAACAGGTCTGCACTCCCCGTGCCGTCGTCCGAATCCCTGGACGACGCGTGCCGCAACGAAGCCTAGCCAAGGCTTCGTTTGGACTAGAGAAAGGTGACTTGCGCGGCTGCTGACGTGCCGAGGTCGCTGCCCGCGCTGGTGGCGCTGGGGACCTCGAGAACGACGGTTTGCAGGCCCAGACTCATCGGTGCCGTGATGCCGGGATGGGTGAGTTGCAGGACGCCCTGTCCGTTGGCGTCGAGGGGGGTCAGGAATGTGTTGAACGCGGCGAGAACGCCCACGTCCAGCAGCAGTGGCGGCCGGAAACCCGGCACCTGGAACCCAGCCTGGAAGCCGAAGGGTGCCATGCCAAGAACCGTCACTGCCAGTCCCTGAGGCGGTCCGTCCAGCGTGACCTGGAAGGCGCCGGGCATGACTTGGGCTGGTGCAAACTGCTGCGGCCGGCGGGGCTGAATCTGACGCGTTTGCGCCATGCCGGTCCCGTAGTCGATCTCGAACACAACGACGTGCCCGACGCCTTCGGGCTGGTAGCTGTCGAAGGTGCGCACGTCCGGGTTCGAACCGCCAGCGATCCACTGGATGGCACCGGGGTTCCACGGGACGGCTGGGTCCGCGTAGTTCAAAACGGTTTCCCGTCGCGCGTTGCCGAACACGCCGCGAATTCGTTGCACGGACGGTTCGCTGAAATCAGAGAACCAAATGTCGCCGCCGTCTCCGCTTCCAGGAATCCACTGCATCGAGAGCGCGGAAGGTAGGTCGCCCGCGATCTCGATCGAGTCGTTCTCGGTGAGCACGGTGCGATTCAGGGCGCCGAACACTGTCGCAGCAGGGAAGTGCAACAGCCGCGTGGGAGGGGCGAGGTTGGCGGTGGCGTAGAACAGGTTGCCGGCTGCATCTCGCGTGATCGAACCAGAGAAGGTTGGGATGTCCGCGAAGAGCGTGGTCTGGCCTGTGATCAGATCCAGGGTGAACAACTGTGCGTTGTTTGAACCTGCGGACACGATCGCGAGCGACGGCCCGTAGAGCACGGCGGCGTAGTTCTGCGGGAGGGTCGCAACGAGTCGCGGGGTGCCCCCGGCGATGGCTACGTCCCAGATGT
>CBESZZ010000375.1:0-4664 GCA_965534055.1 uncultured bacterium
GTGTTACTAGGGAACACCCGCAACTAGGTCAAGCTCTGCACGACGCCCGACTTGCCGTTCCAGCTGGCGCTGCACCACTTCATCGAACACGCAGCCGTTGCGCGCGCTGCTGCCCCGCGCCCGATGGCACCCTCGAACGACCTAGCCATCGACGGCGTTCGGTTGGAGACGATACCGACTCGCGCCCCAGATGGCCGCTACCTGGTGGATGCAGAAGGTCTGCGCCCCGGTGTTTACGTCGACGTCTTGGCGGGCGAAACGCAGGTGAAGAAGGGGCTGTTGGCAATTCGCGGCTACTTCGCAGACACGCTCTCGACGGCATACCCCGGCGACGCCTGGCACGTTTCGGTGGGCGATCGAGAGTTTGGGATTCAGCTTCGGCACGTGCGTTTCCCGTTGCCGTTCACGCTGTCGCTCTCTTCCTTCAACATGAAGGAACACCCCGGCACTCGCATGCCGGCGGACTATTCAAGCGACATTGTCGTTCTGCAGGGAGAGATCGAACAACCAGTACGCATCTGGATGAACAATCCGCTGCGCCGCGACGACTACGTCGTCTACCAGGCGAGCTATGGCCCGGACAAGGCGGTGAGTGGTCCGTACTACACGTCGCTCGCGGTGTCGCGGAACCCGTCCGATCAATGGCCGCTGTGGGCGTGCATCTTGGCGGGGTTCGGCATGGTGCTGCACTTCTGCATGCGCCTGCTGCGATACATCACGTCTGAACAGAAGAACACCGCGCGCACTCGCGCCGAGTCGCAACGCGCCGCAGTGAGCGCGACGGAGATGACCTCATGAGTTGGCGATCCGTTCTTCACGCACCGGCGACGTGGGCGATGCTGGTGATCGTCCTGCTTAGCGGTGCCTGGGTCCTGCGTCCGGCAGACGACACTGATGCGATCGGCAGCTGGCCGAACACCGTGCTCGACCGCATGGCTGGGCTGCCGGTTCAGAGTCAGGGGCGCATCATGCCGCTGGTCTCGTATGCGACCGTGCAGCTCAAGGGCATCGCCCACCGGGAGACGCTGCCGCTCGGTGACGATACGGCGCATCCAGGCGAGAAACTGAATGCGCTCTCCTGGTTCCTCGACGTGGCGTTCGCCCCCGAACGCGCGGACGACTACCCGTCCTTTCAGATTCAGGACAACGCGGTCATCGAAGGCCTGGGCATTTCCCTCGTCGGTGTGCGCAAGAAAAAGCGGGACCGCTGGTCGTTCAATGAGATCAAGCCGGCGTTCGCCAAGCTGTTTGCGACCGCTCAGAACCTCGAGGCGCGAGAGGGTAGTCAAGCGGGTTGGAGTCGCGTGGAGCGGCAGACCTTTGCGCTTGCGGGTGCGGTCGGTGACTACCTTGAGATTCGCGATTCGTTTGCGTGGGCCGGCTCTTCGTTCAGCGTCCCGGACGGCGCAATTCGCAGAGAGCTCCAAGGTGCAGAGTCGGTTCGATTCGACGCGCTCTTGGTGCAAGGCAAGGGGCTGGGCGCAGTCCTGGATCGCTGGAATCAACAGCTCCCCGCGGCGGCTGAACTCGCGGAAGGTAAGGAGTTCTACGGCGCGGTCGAAAACTCTGTCGTCACCCGCCAAGGCATGCGGGTTTTCCCGGCCAGCAACGTGCTGCCTGGTGAAGCCGGTGCGCGTTGGCGGCTCGCTGGCGAACTCGTGCAGCAGGCGTTCGCTGGCAAGCCGATTGAAGCGGCGCATCTTGAATTGGTGCGTGCATGGCAAACGCTCGCCGACGCGGTGAAGTCGAACGCCGACTTGACCCCGGCTGCGTTGGACGTTGTCGATCGTTCGCGAAAGCTCGCGTCCACGCAGCTGGACGATGCCAACGTCGACCTCGAAGTCAGTTACCAAAACGGTGACTTCGTCTTCCGTGCGAAGCTGCTGTTCTTGATGGCGTTCGTTTTCGTGGCGCTGCTTTGGCTGCTGCCGCGTTTCCGCGCGTTCAGTATCCTTGGCTGGGTGCTCTCGCTCGGCGGTTTCGGAATGCTGACGACGGCCATCGTGATGCGGTGTGTCATCCGATCGAGGCCTCCGGTCACGAACCTCTACGACACCGTGCTGTTCATCTCCGCGACCGCGGTGCTCGCCGCGCTCGTCATGGAATTGATCAATCGCCGCCGTGTTGGCTTGACCGGTGCAGCGGTGCTTGGCTTCGGCGGCATGCAGCTCGCTGAGGGCTTTGGCCTCGGTGCAGGCGACACGCTGAAGAAGATTCAGGCGGTGCTCGACACGAACTTCTGGCTGGCGACTCACGTGACCGTCGTGACAATTGGATATGCAGCAGGATTGCTCGCAGCGTTCCTCGGCAGCCTGTGGATCGCTGCCAAGATCGTCGGACAGTTCAAACGCGCAACGGGCCGGGGCGACTTCAGCCGTGGCTTCTACATGAGCCTGCAGCGTATGGTCTACGGGGTCACGTGCTTCGGCGTGCTGTTCTCCCTGGTGGGGACGGTGCTCGGTGGCATTTGGGCCAACGATTCATGGGGTCGCTTCTGGGGCTGGGACCCCAAAGAAAACGGCGCGCTCATGATCGTGCTCGCGCAGACGGTGATCCTGCACGGCCGCATGGGTGGCTACCTACGCGGCTTTGGGATCGCGGCCTGTGCCGCGCTCACCGGCATCGTGGTGGCGTTCTCCTGGTGGCACGTCAACGAACTACAAGTTGGGTTGCACACCTACGGTTTCACGGAAGGCGTGTTGGACAAGCTCTTCATCTACTACTTCGCGCAGATCGCGCTGGTGGTGTTCGGAGCGTCCGCCTGGTGGCTTGATCGTCGGCTGACCCGGATGAACGTGGCGTGAGCACGGGCCGGCTGGCCCTTCGCTGTTGCTGTGTGCTCGGACAGGGCCCAGGTAACGATCGGCTCAGGGAAATCTGCCGCCCGAACGTCGCCGTCCGGAAGCACATGATTCCCATCCAGAGGTCTGCGGATCTACCAGTGGAGTGGATCGGTCCAGCTGCTGGGTAGCTGCAGCACCTGAGGCTGGGGCCGCGATTGCCCTGGCGCTTCGCCGGATACGGTGACACGGCCGGCCTCGACGGACGCTGCCGCCAAGGCTGCGGGGTCCTGCGCCATCCGTCGTTGATAGGCCATGTAGGTTCTGAAGTTCTGTAGCGCGCGCCGGCGCACTTTGGCGGTGTAGCTTCCGGCAGCGAGCCTCACTAGGCAGCGGCCCTCGCTGTCCGTCATGGACCATGACGTCAAGCCTACGCCTTGATCGGGAAACCACTCCAGATAGACACCTGGGCAGGGGTTGCCCTGCGCGTCGTTGAGTTGGAACGACAGCACCGCGGTGGTGACGTGCAGCACGACGCCATGGGTCGGCGCCTGATCCAAGGTGAGTGCGGGGCGCGCTTCGGCTCTCAGGAGGAACGATTGAGGCCCGTCAATTTCCGCCGTCGCGATCCACGTGCCCGGCGTGAGTTGCACGTCGAATCGGCCCTCGGTGTCGGTTCGCGCTCCGCGGCGATCCGAGTCTTCGCTTCGCTCCTGGGCGAAGCGCGGGTCTGCCGGAACTCTGTAGAAGTGGACGGCCGTTTCGCGAAGGGGTTCTCCGTTCAGCATCATCACGCCGTCGGCGGGCACGAGGGCAAGTGCGGACAGATCCACGGTCAGCTGACGCGTTTCGTTTGCCCCTAGAGCGTGCACGCTGCCGACGAGTCGGATGATCGAATACGTGCTGCCTTCACTTCCGAACTCGATGGGCAAGAGCATCCACAGCAGACCGTCACCAGATGGAAGACCACCGAGATGTAAGCTGCCGTCGCTTGCGAGAACGGTGCCCTGCTCGACGATCTTCCTGGGCGGCCTGCCCATCGACGATGGAGTGCACACTAGGCGTATGAGCTTTGAAGCCGCGGATGCCTCGATTTGCTGGACGACAGCGAGTGGTTTGCACGTCACATCTAAGCTCGCCCCGGCATTGAGCTGAATACGGAACGGCTTTGTCGATCCAAAGGGCACGTCGGCGACGACGCGATCCATGTAGTTCGGATGGGTGACCCGCAGTGTGTTGGCGCGATCATCCGCAGCCCCAGCGATGGTGGCGATCCCAGCGTCGTTGGTGACGGTTTTGAATTGAGTCTTGGGAGACATATCGGCCCAGGTACCGGGAGCAGGGCGGCTCAATGATGACTGCGCTTCGGTGGAAGGCAGAAGTTCGACGACGGCCAGCGTGATGGGCTGTTCGTCGCTGTCGACGACCAGCACTTTCTGGCCCACGAGTCTTGGTAGCTCGATCTCGACGGTGATTTCGACGCCGGACTTCAAGTCCAACGAATGCACGCGGCTCGCCGCGTGGTCTTGAGCGGCAACTCCCTTCGGAATGATCTGCAGATGGTTCATGCCGCTGCGCAAGTTGTCGGCGATGCCCACGCCGCCCTTGAAGCGTCCGCCTTGCGTCGTCTTGTGCACCCGAGTGACAGGGTGCAGGGTCATGGCGAGAATCGTGAATGTCTCGATGGGCTGTTTGGTATCCGCCGAGGTCACGGCGACGCGAACCACCGGCGCGGCATCGAGAACAAGTTCGACGTCTTTGGTGTTCCAAGGGATGAACTCGTTGGTGATCAACGGATCAAATCCGGGGCACTCGACCTGCAGCTGCACCGGTCCTTCCGGGCTGGAAGGGTCACGCAAGACGATGAATGCTCCATCATCATTG
>CBESZZ010000376.1:0-4655 GCA_965534055.1 uncultured bacterium
ACTTCAGCGAGCTCCATCACGCCGCGTTTGATGCCCTGCAGTTCGTCGCCGGTTCCTGCGAGCAACAACAGCGTGAACAGGTCGACCATGCCAGCCACTGCGGTCTCCGCTTGGCCGGCGCCGATCGTTTCGACGATGACGACGTCGTAGCCCGCGGCTTCGACCAGGAGCATCACTTCGCGCGTCCGCAACGCGACGCCGCCGTGGCCCGAAACGATTGCTGTCTCGTCGAGGTTGCTGCCGCCGGGTGATGGGCGCACGAACGCGCGGTCGCTTCGTGACAAACCCGGCATCCGAGTCTTGTCGCCCAGAATGCTACCGCCGCCGGTGCGTGCGCTTGAAGGGTCGACGGCTAACACCGCGACGCGGTGCTTTCCGGAATCGACCAGTCGCATGCCGAGGTTCTCGATGAACGAACTCTTGCCGACACCCGGAATGCCGGTGATGCCCACGCGTTTGGAGTGACCGGTGTTTGGCCGAAGCTCGGCTAGGAGCGCGTCCGTGGCTTCGCGGTCGGCGGGCAGCATGCTTTCGGCGCGCGTGACGGCCTGCGCCAATGCTACGCGGTCACCGCTGACGATTTTCTTGGCGGTGGCAGACACCGAGTCTGGAGCGTGCGTCACGACTTGGAGGCCGCGGATTGTTCGAGCAATTCAATCAGTCGCAGCGCCGCGTCGGGAATACGCGTTCCTGGGCCGAAGACCGCAACGACGCCAGACTTTATCAGCGCGGCGTGATCCTGTTCGGGAATGACTCCGCCAGCGACGACGAGCACGTTGTCGCGACCTTCGCTCCGCAGGCATTCGATCAACTTTGGAACGAGCGTGCGGTGCGCACCGGCCAACGTGGATACCCCGACTATATGCACATCGTTGTCGAGCGCTTGGCGCGTGACCTCTTCGGGTGTCGAGAACAGGGGACCGACGTCGACGTCGAACCCGAGGTCAGCGAACGCAGTTGCGACGACGTTGGCGCCGCGGTCGTGGCCGTCTTGCCCCATCTTCGCCACGAGCATGCGCGGTCGGCGGCCTGTGGTCTTAGCGAACGCAGTCGTACGGTCTTGGACCAGTTTGACGCTTTCCATGCTGGCGGCCTCTGCGGCGTAGACTCCCTGAATGGGCTGATGCACAGCCTCGTAGCGTCCGAAGACCACCGCAGCGGCCTCCGAAACCTCACCGACCGTAGCACCCGCGCGCATGGCGTCGATGGCCAGCGCCAGCAGATTGGCGTCGCCGCGTGCGCCCGCAGTCAACGCTTCGAGAGTGCGCTGCACGGCGGCGTCATCCCGTTCTGCTTTGAGTTGCTTGAGTCGGGCGATTTGCTCTGAGCGCACGGCGGCGTCGTCGAGGGAGCGAATTGCGAGGGGCTCTTCGTTCTCGGGTTGGAAGCGATTCACCCCGACGATGGTTTCCGCGCCCGAGTCGATCCGTGCTTGTCTGCGGGCAGCGGCTTCTTCGATGCGGCGCTTGGGCAGGCCGGTTTCGATGGCCTTCGTCATGCCTCCGAGCTTTTCGACTTCCTGAATCTTCGCCCAAGCCTTGCGCGCTAGCTGATCGGTCAGGCTCTCGATGTAGTGCGATCCGGCCAGCGGGTCTGCGACTTCGGTGACGTGCGCTTCTTCTTGCAGGATTAGCTGCGTGTTGCGAGCGATGCGTGCGGCGTGCTCGCTGGGCAGCGCAATCGCTTCGTCGAGCGAGTTGGTGTGGAGGCTCTGCGTGCCGCCTAGCACTGCGGCCATCGCTTCGACGCAGGTGCGGACCACGTTGTTGTAGGGATCCTGGGCGGTAAGCGACCAACCGGAGGTTTGGCAGTGGGTGCGCAGCGCGAGGGCCTTGTCGCTCTTCGGCGCGAACTGCTTGACGATCTTCGCCCACAGCAAGCGAGCCGCGCGGAGCTTCGCAATCTCCATGAAGAAGTTCATGCCCGTGGCGAAGAAGAACGAGATGCGTGGCGCCAACGTGTCGACGTCGATGCCCGCATCGATGCCGGTGCGCAGATACTCCAACCCGTCGGCCAACGTGTAGCCGAGTTCAAGGTCGGCGGTCGCGCCTGCTTCGTGCATGTGGTAGCCCGAGACCGAGATGCTGTTGAACTTCGGCATCTCCGCGCTGCACCAAGCGAAGATGTCGCGCACGATGCGCATCGATGGTTCAGGTGGGTAGATGTAGGTGTTGCGCACCATGAACTCCTTCAGAATGTCGTTCTGAATTGTTCCGGTGAGCTGTCTGGCGGGCACGCCCTGCTCTTCGCCTGCAACCACAAATAACGCCAAGATCGGCAGCACCGCACCGTTCATGGTCATCGAGACCGACACCTTGTCGAGCGGGATGCCGTCGAACAGGATGCGCATGTCGAGAATCGAATCGATCGCGACACCTGCCATGCCGACGTCGCCGGCGACGCGTTCATGGTCGCTGTCGTAGCCACGGTGCGTCGCGAGATCGAACGCGACGCTTAGACCCTGTTGCCCGCCTTTGAGTGCGGCGCGATAGAACGCGTTGCTTTCCGAAGCGGTCGAAAACCCGGCGTACTGACGCACCGTCCAAGCCCGACCCCGATACATGGTTGGGTACGGTCCGCCCAGGTAGGGGGGGAAGCCGGGCAGGGATCCGGCGTGCGGCAGCCCCGCGCTGTCGGCTGCGGTGTAGACGCCGTTGAGCGGAATCCCCTCGGCGGTTGGCAGCGGTTGCGGGTCGCCCGCTCGCGTTTGCCAGGCAGCCCGGTCGGGCTGCTCGAAGTCGTCAAAGCCGTAGGGCAGGTCTGCAAAATCCGGGTTCATGGTGCGAACCAGGCTACAGGCCGGCCCGGCGGGGCGGCTCAGACTTCCACGGGCTCAGCCCTTCTTGTTGAAGAGCACGTTATCTAGCGACATCTTCCCGGGGCCGGTCGTGAAGAAGACCATGACGGCAGCGAAGTAGACGGCGGCCTTTTCCCAGACGCTGAACGCATCACCGGCCGAGATGTGGTGATAGAGCGCGCCGCCCATGATGACCAGCAAGCCGAGCGAACACAGTGGGGTAAGGAAGCCCAGAGCCAGAGCAGCGCCACCGAGCAATTCGCCGTAGGAGGTGCAGGCTTCAATCCAGTCTGGATAGGTACCGCCCGACCAGTCCATGGCGCCTCCGTCGACCTTGTCCCACCCGTGGAACGCCAAGGAGACGCCCACGGCGACGCGGAGCAGCAGGAATGCGAACGAGGCGGCACCCGACAGCGGGGTTGGTTTGAGCAATTTCATGGGGCTTGCGAGAACAGTGGTGAAACAGGGATTTGGAAAGGTTTGCCAGACCCGAGCCGGCGATCCGTCTTGCCAGGGTATGCGGCACACTGTGCGGTTGCACGATCTTGTGTCTCAGCACCCTGCGCAGTGATTCCTCGTCGATTGTCCTTCGGCGTTGGTCAGACGAACGCTCTGAACGACGATCCCGGGCCCAAAGCCAAAGATGCTGAGCCGATGCGTGTGCTGGGAGCGAACTTCGTCGAAGATTTAGGGTCCGCACAGAAGCTCGTTTCGGAGGCTTGGCGGGACCGGTCCAACAGGCATCGGTTCCCCGAATGCGCTGCGGCCTTGATTCTCTAAGCGTCCAACCGATGAGCCTGCCTCTCCACAAGAACAAGCGCAAAGCGCCACACATCTGGTTCTTGGGCGTCTTCGACGACTTTAGAACGAGCTACTGGTTCATCCCGGCGGCTTACGGCGTGTGCGGTGTCGTGCTGGCGTTTCTGGTGCCGTACCTCGACTCGCTGATGTTTTCGCTGGCTGGCGAAGGCTGGGGGCCACCGGCGTGGCTGTCGTTCCCCGAACCAGAGGATGCCCGCAACATCCTCTCTGCGATCTCGACCGCCTCGCTCATGGTGGCGAGCACGATCTTCTCGATCGTGATGGTGATCTTGTCGCTCGCGTCGTCGCACTATGGATCGCGACTGATTTCGAACTTCATGCGCCACGGCGCGACGCAACGGGTCATGGGGGTGTTCTTTGGCACCTTCCTTTATTCGACCATTCTGCAGCGACGGTTCGGTTTGCTGCGCGCGGATCAAGGCGTGTCCACGCTGAGTATCGACGTGGCCATCCTGCTCGGGATTATCTCGTTCGCGATGCTGATCTTCTTCGTGCATCACACTGCGCTGTTTATTCAGGCGCCCCGAGTCTTGCAGTCGGTTTCTAAGGACCTCGATCTCGTCATTGATCGTTGGTATCCGGCACGTGCAGACCGTGAAGTTCTTGAACCCACCCAGTCCGATCGCGAACTGCCATACGACTCGATCCTCGTTGCGCAGTCGACGGGCTACATCCTAACCTTCGACTTCGAGCGCCTCGCTCGCATCGCGACGCGCCGTGGAGTGGCGTGCAAAGTGCTGCATCCAGCGGGAAGTTTCGTTATGGAGGGTTACCCGTTGGTACGAGTGACCTCGGGTGAAGAGCAGTCAAACCGCAAGAGTGCGGAATCCGAACTGCTCGGGTGCTTCGTGATCAGAGCGAGTCGTACCACGACGCAGGACCTGGGCTTTGCCTTGGATCAGTTCGTTGAGGTCGCGCTTCGGGCACTTTCGCCGGGGATCAATGATCCGTTCACGGCGATGGCATGTCTCGATCGATTGACTGCAGGCGTCGCGCGCATTGGGAAGCGCGCGTTGACAAAGAACGCTGTGTAAGA
>CBESZZ010000377.1:0-4648 GCA_965534055.1 uncultured bacterium
CCGTATCAGGACTCTAGGAACGCACCATGATCCGTTCCAATGACCGTGACGCAAGTGGCGAGCCGTTGGCTAGCGGAGGAAAATCCCACGTCAGCGAGTCGGCGGGCGATTCGGCGGGTCAATGGTTGGCCGTGGCTCGGTGCTTTTCGATCGCCGCCTGAAGTCTGCCAACTTTAGGCAGGGCGCTCGTGGCGGTCTTTGGTCCGAGGTGGCTCGCCACGAGTTGGCGCCAACGAGGTGGCCTGGGTCAGAACCCGTCGATCGTGGTGAAGCCGCCTCGCCGTCCACCGCTTGAGGGCCGTCTCGACCCGCCTCGCGATCCGCCAAGACCGCCGGAGCGGCGCCGCGCGACGCTGCGTCCCACGGATCCGCGAAGTGCGCTCCTCACGGCATTTCCCATGGCGCCAATCAAGATCCTGGACGCTGGGTGACCGAGCAGATCGCCCATGCCGCGTGCCGATCCGGTCGAGATCGACCGACGTGAGATCGGCGGCGGACGGAACTGCTGCTGACGACGCATCTCTCGGAATGCCCCGCGAGAGTCCATCTCGCCGGATTGGACCAGCGCGAGAATCTCGCCGGTGTTCAGGCTGCGAAAGAAGGAGCGAGCAGAGTCGAAATTTGCGCGCCTGAAGTCCTGCACGAGAGTTTCCAACTCGTGGACCTGCTGCTCATGTCGACTGACCTCGCTGCGCAGGTCGCGTAGGCGCGGTTTCAGCCGCGTCGTTTCGGTTTCGAGCTTGGTGAGTTCTCGCACCAAGACATCGTCCGCCGAATCCGGAGTCGCCGCAGCCTGCCGGCTGAGGGTTGGACGTTCTGTGCGTTCGATGAACGCCCGCAGGCGATCGATGGCTTCGCGGTAGAACGCGCCGCGGGCTTCCATCAATTCCACCAACTCCGTGTTGCGGGCTTCGTTCTCTTGGGTGTTTTCCCCGATGACTTCGACCTGCGCATCGCGCTTCGCGCCGATGGCTTCGCCCTGCGTGATCACGGCGGTCAAACCGACTTCTTTGGCGACGCGTGACTCGATGGCCTCCACCTTGGTCATGAGCTCTTCGAAGAGAGTCCGGCGGAGAGCAACCTCGGCAGCCACGAGTTCTGGGGTCGTGGTGATGAAGTCGTAGCCGGCCTTGGCGCGGCGGTAGTCGATGAACTCCGCGAGCCAGCGGTCGGCGCGGCGGGTGAACCCCTTCTTGGTGTAGCGGGGTGTGTCGAACCCTCGCTTGTAGAGGTACATGAAGAGCCGACTGTTTTCGTAGTTGGGCCGCTTCTCATTGGCTTCGAGAGTGAGCTCTTCCTCGCGCTCTTCGTCTCTGGTTAGTCGCGCTTCTGCTCGTGTGGCCTCTTCCGAGAGCACGGAGAACTTCGGATCGGCAGCGAGGCGCTCCGCGGCAGTCTCTTCGAGCTTGCCACGGCGGTCGACTAGCGCGTCGAGTTCAAGAGTGATGGAATCCAGCGTGCGCTCTGCATCTTCCTTCCTGCGAAGCAGCACGGCGGTTTCGTCGTGCAGGTCTTGGATCTTGCGTTTGCGTCGCTCTTGCACGCCTTTGAGCTCGTCTCGGACGCCGGTGAATACGTCCTTGAGCGACTCGTCACGCAGGTCGGGTGCCTGTTGTTTGACCAGGTCTTCGATGGCGACCGTGCGCTCGCGAATCAACGCATCGACCCGGCGCTGTTCGTCGGCGAGATCTTCTGCGCGGTCTGCAAGTTCAAGCCGAGCGTCTTTGGCGCTGGCCTGCAATTCTCGGTGGACGGATGAGCCTTCGATCATCATTTCAACCTGGTGATCTGCCGCCCGCGAACCAACGGTTCGCCAGCGTCGTCGAGCATGACCATCTGCAGCTGCATCGCCCCGCGTGTTTTGCGGGCAAACAACCGTTCGCCAAGAATTGAATCCTCGCGCTTGTCACGACCCAATCTTTGGTAGACGGCTTCGGGTACCTGCTCACCCCAGCGTTTGACCTCGAGGATCTTGTCGTCTTGTTCCGCGTCGCGGATGGAGCGTCGCACCGCCCTACCATCCTTGTCGATCGCTTCGACGATCAAGTAGTGGCCACTCAAAGCGCCAGCGTAGGCGCGGACGACCGCGCTCTTGCGGCCCGGTGTTGGGTTGGCCACGAGGATTTCGTATTCCTGTTCAAGCAGCTCCAAAAAGCGTTCGGCTTCCTGCGTCACATCCTGCAATCCTGCGGCGTCGGCCTGTTGTTCGAGAGTGGTCGCCCGCTGGAGCAAGTCGTTCGCGCGCACTCTTGCCGCGTCCGTGCGAGCCGCGCTGGCGAGACTCTTGCCAACGGAATCAAAGCGGCTTGTCGCCGAAGCGAGGGCTCGCTGTTGGCGACCGGATTTGGACAGTGGCGCCGCTTGAGAAAAGAACAGCCACCAGACGAAGACTGCGGTCGCGAGCACCAACAGGCCGGCGGTGATGATCCATCCACGCCAGACCCAGGCCCAGGCGAGGAATTTCTTGAAGCTTCGTGGTGGTTCGCTGAATTCAAACCGCGTGTCGAAATAGCGCTCGATCGCCGCGTCGACTTCCGCCGCGGTGACCTGCTCGCCAGTGGCATCCGCGGTGGCCAGCAGCCTGCGGCGCAATTCGGAGACCGTTTGCGCATGGTCGAGTTGGGCCTCGGCCTGCTCCCTCGCGCGGCGGAGGGTTGTGGCCACGTCTAGCATGGACAGCATCTCGGTCAGCGACGTGCCGTCGGCCTTGGCTGCCCCGGAAGGCGTGGTAGCTGGGGGTTTGCTGGACATGGTGGGCGAGGGACGGGATGCTCGGAGGTCGCGAGGTGGCCTTGGAATGGGCCATCCAGCTTTTTCTACGATCCGATTGAGGGTTCGACCGTGCAAGACAAAACGAAACCGACGGCCCCGACCGTCACGACAGCCTCGACCGCAGGTGGCAAATCAGAGAGCCGCTCGTCGATGCAGCGCTACCTGGACAAGGCTGTCTCCGTGCTAGAGCGCTTTGGCATCCTGCCAGGCGAAGACGTCTCCGCAGAGCTCACGCGATTGCTGGACGAGGTCCGGCATGTCGATGAGCCCAGGGTTCTCGCGATCGCCAAGACCGTGCAGTTCATGAGCAGCTTCAACGCGATGGTTCGGGACAACGTCGAGAACATCGACATTGGCAACCGCTACCTGGTGATCGCGCAGAAGTTCGATTCGATCCGCGACGACTCCAAGAAGCTGATCGGGCAGCTGGACGACGGCAAGATCGGCTTCACGGAGAAGGTGTCGAACCTGTGGATGCGTATCCGTCGAGGCACGCCCAGCGATCGCTTCGAAGAGATCGCTGAGACGTACCGCGCGGTGTCGAAATCCACGAAGGATCAGCTGGAAAAAGAGAAGAACATCATGGATGGCTACATCGACTTCCGTTTCGCGCTGAAGGAGTCGGAAATCCTGGCCCGTGAAGTGCTGCAGAAGCAGGTCAGCATCTTGGATGACGCCAAGGCCGGTTTGGGCAAAGCGCAAGTTGCCGTGGATGCCGCGGGCGACAAGGATGCGTCGAAGCGTTCGAAGTTGGAGTTGAGCCGCGATGAAGCGCAGCACGCGTTCCAGGTCGAGGACCGCAACTACCAGCTGCTCAAGGACATCGCCGAAAACCTGGCCATTGGCTACGACGTGGGCGAGACGCTGATCACGAAGCTGAAGCAAACCCACGACGTGAAAGACCAGGTCTTCCGTCGCTCGGTGACCTTCTTCACCACGAACGAGCACGTCTTCACCATTCTTGGCGCGGTTTACACGTCACAGCACGGCCTGCACGAGGCCACCCAATCCCACGAGGCCCTGAAGGAAGGCGTCAACAAGGGCTTGGAAGACGTGGCTGATCTTGGTCGCGATCTCGAGCGTGCGGCGCTGGAGGCCGGTTACGGCTCCACGATCAACCCAGCGTCTGTCGAGAAGCTGGTCCGCGCGATCACCGACTACCAGGTTGAGTCGATGGAACTCATCACGAAGCTTCGCCGCGAAAGCGAAGACAACGCCGAAGAGATCCGGCGCGTGGTGGGTGAAGGCAAGCGACGCTATCGCGACTCGCTCGTCAAGTTCTCCCAGGATGATCTGGAGCAGATCAGCGGCTGAGCCGCCTCGCCGCCACGGTGCTTCACCGTGGCGGGCAGAGCTGCCGCGTTGAGCGGCAGCTCGCCTACTTGGCTTTGGAGATGCCGATGACGCCCACGCCGACCCTTGGTCCGGCGTTGCCGGTGGGCTGGCCAAACGTGTCTTCGTCACGGTGCACAACCACGCTGCGGCCGATGATCGAATGCGCGCCACCCAGGGCGATCTTGGTGTCCTGGATGTTGATCGTGGCGACTCCTTCGGCGTTTGCCGTCACGTTGCCGAGGTCGCCTTCGTGGCGCTCTTCGTCGCCGGGCTTGCCGTGCTGGTGACCACCGGGACCGAAGTGGCCACCTGCGGAGAGTCCCTTCTCCATGTCGGAGATGTCGCCGAGCTCGTGGATGTGGAACCCGTGCTTCCCGGGCGTCAAGCCGCGAATTTCGCCGGTGAGCGTGACCTGGTCGCCTGATCGAGTGAACACGATCGTGCCGCTCACGCCGCTGTCGCCCATGGGCATCATCTGAGCCACGGCACGGTCGAACGTCGGGGTGTGGTCGTGGGCGCCGTGGCCGTTGTTGCCGCTGGT
>CBESZZ010000378.1:0-4639 GCA_965534055.1 uncultured bacterium
CCCCCGCCGATGCTTCGCCACCCACCCCACCCCGATCGATGATCGGTGCAGCCAACGACCGTGCGGACTTGCCAAGCCGGGCGATCTCGGGGTCGGCGTCGCGAAGCACGATGCCCCGCTCGTAGGGTCGCCCGGTCTGCAGATCGAACAGGTCGACTTGCCGGCTCGCGTTCAGGATGAGGTCCGGCCCCGCTTCCGCGCCCTCGCCATAGGAGACGGTCGCAGCGAACGGCACCGGAATCAGCTGAGCGTGAGCCTCTGGCCCAGCAGGCAGCCCGTGCCCGGACTCCTTGGGTAGTCCGAAGATTCCGGAATCGGGAAGGCTCGCAGCGTTGGGATCGAATCCACTCATCGTCGTATCCTCCCACCGATTCAGACCGCGGCAAGCGTGCGATCCATCCCGGCTCGCCCGCCGCGGTGCCAAAGCACGAACCGCAACGCCAGCAGCTAGAAGATGACCGACGAATCAAACCAAGACCAGCAGTCCAAAGTCACCGTCTACCGCACGAGCACTTGCCCGTTCTGCGTGGCTGCGGAGCGCCTGCTGAAAACCCACGGCGTGGAGTTCGAAGAGGTCCTGCTCGACGACCATCCCGACCGCCGCGGGTTTACCGAAACCATCAAACCCGGCCACCGCAGCGTGCCGTTGGTCGTCATCGACGACACGCCTCTCGGCGGGTTGGACGACCTAGAGACGTGGATCGAAGCAGGCGGTGTGGCCACGCTGCGAAGCGGCGCTTAGCCCGCACGGCGCATGACCAATGCGCACCCTAGAGGCGCTCGCCCCCATCGTGACGGGCCATCACAGACGCTTCATGCAAAACCACGGAACCCGACGGTCCGTGCGTTCCGTCGTAGTGACAGAAGGCTGACTGAAGCCCACCCGTTTCTGCGGGGCGCGTCCTCTTCGTCTCTCTCGACCTCTTCGGTGCCCCACGCACCAAGAGTTGTTGAACACCTGTCTGTTTCTCCACACGACTCGGGACGCGCCCCCTCCCCAACCCCCTAGAAGCGACCGACTTGCATTCGTCAGATGCAACTTTGCACGGTCATCCCCCACAACGCCGATCAGCCGAAGGGTCGATCAGCCACCGAGCAACGATCGCCGGCGTCATGCCGCGTTAACGAGTCGAGGCGCATCGCTCAAGAGTGATGCGCCTCGTCGAAATAAAAGGCCCCCCGGCTGGAGTAGGCTCTGATTCGGATCGTCAGGAGGAGAATCGAGAGTCAGGAGGAGGAAGTTCCAGCCGGGGAGCCCACCTCGTCTCGTTTCGTGGGTCCATGCCACCCACGACCTTGATAGGTAGGAGGTCGCCGAAAGTTTCGCAAGTCGCAAGGGCGTCGACGGTGCTGAGCGGCGGCGTTAGCACCTCGCTCGGGGGATCCGCGGTCAGCTGCCAAGTGTGCCAACCGCAACTCTTGCGATGGCCGGAGCGTTCTGCTCGAATCCCGCCCCCACTCAGGGGATCGACCGCGTGGCGGGATAGCTCAGTCGGTTAGAGCGATGGCTTCATAAGCCATAGGTCGCCGGTTCAAGTCCGGCTCCCGCTACCACTTACGGTCCTCGACCCCCTGGCGTGGCACCCGCGGATTCGCGAGGTTGCGGACCCAGCCGGCCCTTGCGGGAGCTTTGCCGGCGCCGGGCCTCGGGGTCAAATGTCCCCCGCATCGCGGGTCGGGCCCGGGCGCTAGACCCACCAAACCGAACCCACGCGGGCGGGCCGGGGACGGCTATGGTTGAAAGTTGTGTTTTTTCGACCGACCGCGCCTCGTGTGCGGTCGACCGTGCACAAGATGCGCTGGTGCGACCAAACCAGGCAAGGACAGCACGCGCCGGGTGACCCCCGCAGAGTCGAGTGGTTTGAGGGCTCGAAAAGCAGCCTCGCACCCAGCTTCTTTGTGGCCGCTCCGGCGTTCGTCGCGACACCACGCTCAAGGCATCGCCTCGATCACCGGGCACCTCGAGATGGTCGTCGATTGATGGGAGCGACGGCGAGGTCGGCGTAGGCTCTTTGGAATGAAGAACCCGCGTTGGTGTTGGCCGCTGGCCCTTTCGACTCTGGCCTGTGCGACGCTCGTCGCTCAGGAGCAGCCACACGCGTTTGTCGATGCTCGCATCGAACCCTGCGATGGCCCTGCCATCGAGCGCGGCACGCTGGTGATCCAAGACGGCAAGATCGTCGCGGTGGGCCCGTCCTCCGACGTGACGATCCCCGCCGACGCCGTGCGGATCGACGCGACCGGCAAGACCATCCTGCCGGGCTTGGTCTGTAGCCACTCACACATCGGTGCCGTGGCGGGCGCGGATGGCAGCGGTCCGATTCAACCGGAAGTGCGCGCACTCGACTCGATCAACGCCCGCGATCCCGGCATCCAAAAAGCCCAGGCCGGCGGCATCACCACGGTGAACGTCATGCCGGGGTCCGGACATCTGCTCTCCGGGCAAACGATCTACATGAAGCTTCGCGACGTCACGAGCGTTGAAGAGCTCGCCATCAAGAACGCCGACGGCAGCATCGCCGGCGGAATCAAGATGGCCAACGGCACGAACCCGCGGCGGAAAGCCCCCTTCCCGGGAACGCGGGGCAAGGCTGCGGCTCTGGTGCGCGCACAGTTCCACCGCGCGCGGGACTACCAACGCAAGGTCAACGCGGCGGCGGACGACTCAACGAAACTCCCCGACCGAAGCCTCGCGATGGAAGCACTGGTCGACGTGCTCGAAAAGAAGCGCGTCGTGCACCACCACACCCACCGGCAGGACGACATCCTGACCGTGCTGCGACTCCAGCGGGAGTTCGGCTTCCGCTGCGTGCTCCACCATGTGAGCGAAGGATGGTTGGTCGCCGAGCAGATCGCTGCCGCCGACGTGGCGTGTTCAGTCATCGTCATCGACTCTCCGGGCGGCAAGCTCGAGGCCGCGCGACTCACGCTCGAAACCGGTGCGATCCTCGACCGAGCCGGCGTGCTCGTCGGCTTCCACACGGACGACGGCATCACCGACAGTCGTCTCTTTCTGCGTTCCGCAGCACTCGCCGTGCGGGCTGGCATGGACCGACAAAAGGCGTTGGAAGCGGTCACGATCGCCAACGCGCGCATGCTCGACCTCGAAGATCGAGTTGGCACGTTGACCGCGGGCAAAGACGCGGACCTCGTCTTGCTCTCCGGTGATCCACTGTCCGTCTACACGCGCGTCCTGGAGACCTGGGTTGAAGGCAAGAAGGTGTTCGACTTGTCCGACCCCAAGGATCGCCTGATGGCTTCCGGCGGCTACGGCGCCAGCGAAGACCAAGCCCTGTCGATGTGTTGCTACGAGATTTTAGGAGGCCAGGAATGATGTTCGCGACGCTCACGACAGCCACACTGCTGGCATTCGCTCCGCAGGAGCCCGCCGCCTCTGAAGTCTTGGCGGTTCACGGGGCCACCGTGCACACGATGGCCGGCGAGGCAATCACCGACGGCGTTGTCATCGTCCGCGACGGCAAGATCGCGGCCGTCGGCAAAGCCGCGGAAGTCGCGATTCCAAAGGGCGCCACGGCGCTCCGAGCGCAGGTCGTCACGCCCGGTTTGATCGACGCTCACGCCACCGTCGGTCTGTCCGGCTTGCTCAACATCCCGCACGATCAAGACCAGCTGGAGAAGTCATCGCCCATTCAGCCAGAGCTTCGCGCGATCGATGCGTTCCATCCACGTGACGAGCTGGTGGCGTGGCTTCGCGACTTTGGCATCACCACCGTGCACACGGGGCACGGCCCCGGCGCACTGATCTCCGGCCAGACAATGGTCATCAAGACCCACGGCCGCAGCGTCGAGCAAGACCTGGTTGCGGAGCTGTGCATGGTTGCGGTCACGCTCGGGAACGGCGGCCGCGCCGGCGACGGCACATCCCCTGGAACCCGCGCCAAGTCGATTGCCATGCTTCGCGAGAAGTTGCTGAAGACCCGCGAGTACGTGGCCAAGCGCGATCGTGCGACCGATGACGATGCAGACAAAGCGCCGGCAATCGACCTGGGCATGGAAACTCTGGCCAAGGTGCTCGCCCGCGATGTGCCTCTCTTGGTCACCGCGCACCGCGCGCACGATCTGGCATCCGCGCTGCGGGTGGCGGAAGAGTTTGGCATTCGCGTTGTTCTCGACGGCGCCGCCGAAGCTCATCTGATGCTGCCGAAACTCGCGGAAGCCAAGGTGTGGGTGCTTCCCCATCCTGCAATGGCCCGCACACGCGGCGAGCTCAAGAACGGCACCATGGAACTCGCCAAGCTGCTGCTCGATGCGAAGGTGCCCTTCGCCTTGCAAAGCGGCTACGAGGGCTACGTGCCCAAGACCCGCGTCGTGCTGTTTGAAGCCGGCGTTTCGATCATGCACGGGCTTCCCGCCGACGCGGCACTGCGGGCGATCACGATCGACGCAGCGCGCCTGTGCGGTGTCGACAAGCGCATCGGCTCGATCGAACCCGGCAAGGACGCGGACCTCGCGTTGTTTGATGGCGATCCGTTTGAGTACACGACGCACTGCGTTGGGACCGTCGTTGACGGAGTCCGCTACGCAGACAATCCGCGATGAGTGCTGACGCCGAGGCTTGCGCCATCCGTCAAGCAATGGATCTGGCCGCTCGAGCCGGTGTGGATGGCGACGCTGCGAC
>CBESZZ010000379.1:0-4623 GCA_965534055.1 uncultured bacterium
CGACAAACACCATGTCTTGGGGTGTTCAAAGTCGTGGACCCCGCGCCTCGATCAGAACGTGAGCAGTTCGATCGTGACGAGAGTGGTGTTCGTCGGGCCGCCTTGGCCACCAAGCAGATAGACCGCGCCATTGGCCATCACGACTCCGGCTGCGGCTGCGCGGGCCTGCTGCAGCGTGGGGCCAGCACTCCACGTGTTGGTGGTTGGGTCGAAGATCTCCGTGCCCGCCGTCGAGCTCAGTGTCTGTAGCGTGCCCTGCGCCCCGCCGAGCACTACGGCCCGGCCATCGTCGAGAAGCACGGCCGCATGCGCGACCCGGGCCTGAGCCATGGGCACAAGCGTCCAGCTGTTGGTGCTCGGATCGAAGACCTCTGCCGTCGCGACGGGTGCCGAATTCATCGCGCCCAACAGACTCGGCACGTCGATCCCACCGCTGACCAGCAGTCGGCCGTCATTCAGCTCGATCTGGTTGGGGTCGTGGATCGCGCGCGGCGATTGCATGGAGGGAGCGCCTGAGAACGATCCGCTGGAGAAAAACTGGCACGTGGTGGTCGAGCTGGCGCCCAAAGGGATACCGATGAAAAAAGTGACGGCCACGCCGCCATGCACCATCACCCGGCCGTCGGACAGGGTGCTCAACCCAGGGGCCAGCAGGTTCTCGCCAAGGTTGCCGACGGTGGTCCAAGTGCCGCCAGTCGCCGACCAAACTTCGGCTGAACGAAGCGTTCCCGAAACCGCGGAAACCGGATCCACGAAGGCGCTCGAACCGCCCGCGACGAGCACATCGCCGTTGGGCAAGAGCGTTGCGCCGTGGGCTGCGCGTCCGGTGTTGAGGCTCCCGGTCACGGTGAACGATCCGCTGGCGGGATCGTAGATCGTGCACGAGCTCAGTGCGGAGCCTCCGGCGTCGACACCACCGACGATGAGCGCGCGGCCATCGCTGAGCACCGTGACGGTAGGGAGGCCACGAGAGAACAAGGCCTGCGTGCCGGTTCGCGTATCCAAGTCGCGGAACCCAAATAGCGCCGTGTCGAGGGAACCGTTGGGCGAGGTGACCGTGCCCGAACCGCCGCCGATCAACGCCACGTCGCTCATGCCGCCATTGCTGGTGCGGTCGAACACCGGAGTCGCCAGGGCGAGAGGCTGCGGCAGCGTGTTGGTCAAGAGTTGCGAACTCGACGGCATCGCGAGCTGCGCGTAGGTCGTGTTGCTGATGTCTGCGACGAACGTCGGGTCACCGCTGAGATTGAAGGTGAACGTCTGCGTGTAGATGCCGATCCCGGCAAGCGACGCGTCCAGCGGCAGGTTGAGCACCAGCGGGACGTTCGAGCCAGTGCCTGTCGCAACGAATGGCCAGCCCGCGATCAGGTCGGTGCCGATGCCCAAGGAGCGAGTGTCGCGAGGATCAAACGCTGCGATGGGGGTCGGGCCACCGTTCAGCGAGATGCCAAAGAACAGCAGCGTGTTCGGGGTCGCGCCCTGGTCGGCAAACGTCCACGCAGTGCCCAGCGTTGCCGCCGATGTCTTGTCGTGGTCGTAGTCGTTTTGGGCAACGGCTTGACCCGAGGTCGCGGCAAGAGCTAGAGCGGTGCAGAGTCCGAGTGCACGCGGGCTGAAAAGAGAGCGGGACGCGGAGTGTTGCATGGGACGCGGTGGCATGGAGTTGTGCTCGCTGAGTTTCACTTGCTGAAACCGCGAGGCGTGGAAGCCGAGGTCTGAACCGTCGGAAAGGATATCCACCACGAGAAGCGGCCGCTCTCGCGGCCGCTGTTTCGTCCCGAAATGGCGCCTTTCAGCACCGGATCCCGGGTTTGTCGCTGGTTGGTGGGCCGGAGGCCTACTGCACGGTCAGGGCGATGGCATCGCTCGTCTTCAGCGCGCCACCGTCCAGGAACAGGTACTGCGAGAACACCTGCAGGCCGATGAATGACGTGTCAAAGGGGATCGTCAGCGCGGTCTGTGCACAGCCTTGACTGTTCACTGGCGTGAACAGCACCGAGTCCGGTGAGTTGAACACGTAGCAGCCGGCTGGGCCGAAGCCGCCAGCGGCGAGGTGGAAGGGCAGTGGCAGACCGGCTGCGCTGACGCGGTTCAGACCGATCGAAAGGAAGCTGGCCGAGTTCGGATCCGCGCCGAAGACCCGGATTTGGTAATCCTCGTCGACGGTTGCGGGGATACCCGTAGCGCCCATCTGCGGGCGACGGCCGGAGTTCAGCGCACAGGCTGCGCCGTAGACCGTCGGCAGATCGGCGACGAGCACCTGGCCGCGGATCTCGCCACCGGGGTTCGCGCCCGTGTGGACGTTGACGTACCAGCCGCCGCTGCGGCCAATCATCAGGTCTGCCGAAGGCAGCGGTGCCGTCGTGCCGGAGTAGACCGTGGGACCGCCGGCGAGAGCCACGAGGACTGGGCCGTTGCTGCCGACTACGCCGCCGTGGATGTGCGCACGCGTGGCGCTGAGTCCGTTCGTGACCACCTTGTACGACACGCTGTTGTCCGCGTTGATCGTGATGCTGCCATGCCCGAAAGCGCTGGTTGCGACCGGTGGGTTCTCTTGGCCACCGTCAAGCGGGAATGCGAAGTCGCCGACGTTCACCAGCATTTGGCCGCGGATCTCGCCGCCAGGGTTCGCTGTGGTGTGAACGTTGAAGTAGAGCCCGTCCGAATTGGCCGTTGCCAACTCCGAAGCGGTCAAACGGCGCGTGACGCCGCAGTAGCTCGTTGGGCCGCCGTTGAGGCCTTCGAGCACCGGACCGTTGCTTCCGGCATTGCCCAGGTGGATGTGTGCCGCTTGCACGTTGGCGATGTTGCTCAGCTCCACCGTGTAGACGATGCGGTTGGTCGGCTCGTGCAGGAACGCGATGCCCTCACCAGTTGCTGACGTGACGACTGGCGGGTTCTCCTGCGAACCGTTGAGCAGCGCGGAGATGCGAGTCGTCGTGGGGGTCACCACTTGGCCGCGGATCTCACCACCGGGGTTCGCCGCGGTGTGCATGTTGAAGTAGGTGTTGCCGTTTTGCAGAGCGAGGCTTTGGGCGGCGCTCAGCGTTGCGGATCCACGGAACTCGCCGTTGCCGGTGCTGGTCAGCCCGACAATCACGCCGCCGTTGCTGCCGACTGCGGCTTGATGCAAGTGCGCTGCGGAGGCACTCAAGCCCTCACCGAACACGACGATGTCGACGCTGTTGGGTAGGGTGAGCCGCACGACCCCAAAGCCGCGCGCGGACGTCGCGACCGGTGGGTTCTCTTGGTCGCCGTCTAGGTTGGCGGTGAAGTAGAGATCTTGGGCTGTGGCAGTGCTGACCAAAGCGATGCCAAGGGCGAGTGAAGAAAGCAGTGGGAATCTCATCGTGGTCCTCGAGGTGGTGTCGAAACGTCGAAAGTGGGCGGGGTACCTGCAAAGGACGGATCGCGGACGCATGGGTCAGGAATTCGCGCAGGGGTTTGTGCCAACGCTACGAGTTGGGCACGGCCGTTGGATTGGGTAGAAACGCGCTCCCGAGGAAACGGGCCCGAGTGGAGCGATCCGCATGGCAATCGACACGCGGTTCACGCCTCCGTTGCGGTCAGGCGAGTCACACCCGGGCGCTGCATCGAGAGCGCCACGCGTCTGGGCCCGCGGCGGGTTGTCTGCCTAGCCGCCGCTGAGCCCCGAGGCGTCGTCTTGGCCTGGGTCCGCATACAGGGCTCGGTCGTCTTCTCGGTCGTCCAGGAATCCCTGAGGCAACGAGACCTGCTGCGTGCGTCCGCCTTTGCACCGGCGGGCGCGCAGCGCAGCCGGCGGAAACGGAGCGTCGCGGTCGAGGTCTGCAAACGCCCGTCGCAGGTCGTCCACGGTCTTCACGCGGTGCATCTGCGGCAGCAGTTTGCGAACCCCAGGGAAGCTCTTCGTGTACCACCCCGCGAACTTGCGCATCTGCTGCATGCCGTGGCTCTCACCAAAGAACTCCGAGAGCAGCCGTGCGTGCTCAAGTGCCGTGTCCAGACAGGCACCCAGGTTCGGTGGGGCCGATGGCTGCCGGCCGGCGAACACGTCGACCAGTTCCGCGAACAGCCATGGACGACCCAGGCAACCGCGGCCCACAACGACGCCGTCGCATCCCGTCTGTCGCATCATCCGCAACGCATCCCAACACTCGAAGACGTCGCCGTTGCCCAAGACCGGGATCGACGTGGTCGCTGCCTTGAGCTCCGCGATGGCCTGCCAATCCGCTTCGTCGGCGTAGAGCTGCGCGGCGGTGCGCGCGTGCAGTGCGATCGCTTGGCAGCCTTCGCTTTCGGCAACGCGCCCGGCATCACGGTAGGTAAGGATGTCCTCGTCGATGCCTTTGCGAAACTTCACCGTCACCGGAATGGACCCGGAGTTCGTGACGACCGCACGAAGCAGCCGCGCCATCAGTCGAGGCTTGGCAGGAATCGCCGCGCCACCGCCCGCCGCCGTGACCTTGCGCACCGGGCAACCGAAGTTGAGGTCGATGTGGTGCACGCCCCACTCGTTTGCGAGAATCTTCGCGGCTTCGCCCATGCTGTCTGGGTGGGTGCCGTAGAGCTGAATGCTGCGCAGCCGTTCGTCGGGGCTGAACGACGCGAGTTTGAGTGTGCGGTTGTGGCCGTCGACGAACG
>CBESZZ010000380.1:0-4623 GCA_965534055.1 uncultured bacterium
CTACGAAGGCGTCTGGCGTGACGCAATTCGCAAGCGGCTGTCGACGAGCGGCAAGGCGGTGACACAGGGTTGATCCACTGCGCGTAGTCGTGTTCCTGACCGCGGAGCCCGTCGCGGCGATCCGCGTGTTGCAGTCCGTGCGTGAGCGCTTCGTCGGTGCTGACGTCACGGTGCTCATGCGCATGGGTGATCGGCGATCGATCCCCGACGCGTTGCTGGATGGGTTCGACGTTCGTAGCGACAAGCCGGGGCCGGATGAGGGCGGCAAGCGTGCGTTCGTCTCGAGTCTGCGCAAGACGCGTTTCGACGTTGCAGTGTTGGTTTGGTCCGGCGCGCGCAGTCGCACGCACCGCGCGATGCAGGCCGTATCCGTGGTGAGTGGCGCGCGGAAGAAGCTGGTCTACGGCGCCCACGGCGAACCGTTTAGATTGGCTCCGCGCGGCATGAAATCGATCGCGGCCCATGGTTTGAAACGGGCGAGCGAGGTGAAGTTCTCACCCGAAACGGCACTCGGCGTGATGCTGTGGTCTTGGCGTGTGACCATCGGCGCGGTCGCGGCTGTTTTCGCGCTGACGTGGTTCTGGTGGACCCGAGGGCGTCGAGCGCTTGCGCCGCTGCGTCGTTCCTTGGGAGATTGATCGGCGAGGATCCGTTCCGATCGCGACGGATGGGCTAGCGTGTGCTCGCTCATGGATGCAAACCCATTGACTTGTCATCAGATCCCGCCGATCGACCGCAATCCGCCGAAGAACTTCGAGACGGCAACTTTCGCACTCGGTTGATTCTGGGGTCCTGACTCTCAGTTTGGGAGTCTGCCAGGGATCATTCGCACGCGCGTGGGCTACTGCGGAGGCGAGTCCCGTAACCCGACTTACCGCGACATGGGCAATCACACCGAGACGCTCGAGGTGGACTTCGATCGATCGGTTTTGTCGTTCGATGGCGTGCTCGAAGAGTTTTGGCGATGCCACAATCCGTTCGCGGGCAAGCGGGGGCGGCAGTACATGACCGCGTTCTTCTGGCGTGATGCGGAGCAACACCTGTTGGTCGATCAGCATGTGGCCCGACTCGAGGCGGAGCGCGGAACCCCAGTGACGACAACGCTGCTGGCGTTCGAGCGTTTTCACTTGGCCGAGGCTTACCATCAGAAATACATGTTGCGGCGCCATGCAGCTTTCGAAGCGCCACTGCTTGAGGTGTATCCGAAGCTTGCTGACTTCGTGAACTCGACTGCTGCTGCGCGACTGAACGGATATCTCGCCGGATACGGATCGCGTGAAGCCGTTGCGCAGGATCTGCCCTTGCTCGGATTGGCTGAGGGCGCGCGAGCGAAGTTGCTCGCGGCTCGTTAGCGTGGCTTCGCATGCATGCCCCTTCGATGATTCGATTCGACAACACGTTTGCCGCTGAGCTTGAGGGCCTCTACGTGCCGTGGCACGGAGTCCCAGCGCCCGACGCGAAGCTCGTGCAGCTCAACGTCAAATTGGCGCAGGAGCTCGGCATCGACGCCAACTCTCTAGACAGCGCGGAAGGTGTGGGGATGTTTGCTGGAAGCCAACTGCCCGATGGTGCCACGCCGTTGGCTCAGGCCTATGCGGGACACCAGTTTGGCGGGTTCTCGCCGCAGCTCGGCGATGGTCGTGCACTGTTGGTCGGCGAGATTCTCGATCCGGAAGGCCGTCGACACGATCTGCAACTGAAGGGATCGGGTCGCACGCCGTTCTCCCGTGGAGGCGACGGCAAGGCTGCGCTTGGGCCGGTGCTTCGTGAGTATCTCATTGGCGAGTTCATGCATGCGGTCGGCGTTCCAACCACGCGGTCGTTGGCTGCAGTCACGACCGGCGAGATGGTCTTGCGCGAAACGCAGCTCCCTGGCGCGATCCTCGCGCGCGTGGCATCGAGCCACATTCGGGTTGGGACTTTTCAATTCTTCGCCGCGCGCGATGAGGCGGACAAGCTGCAGCGTTTGGCGGACTACGTCATCAATCGGCACTTCCCAGAATTGAAGGGAAGCACTGAGCCATACTTGGGACTGCTGCGCAGCGTCGTGGACCGCACGGCGACAACCATCGCGAAGTGGATGGGTGTGGGCTTCGTGCACGGGGTGATGAACACGGACAACACCACAGTGTCGGGCGAGACCATCGACTACGGACCTTGCGCCTTTCTGGACGACTACAACCCGGCAGCGGTCTTCAGCTCGATTGACCAGAATGGTCGCTACGCCTACGGCAGCCAGCCCGCCATGGCGATGTGGAACCTAGCGCGTCTTGCAGAGACGCTGCTTTCGCTCATCGATCCGGACGATCCGAAGCATGCGGTCGCGGTGGCGACAGCGGTCGTCGAAGAGTTTCAACCGATCTACGAGCAACGGTGGGTCGCCGAATTCTGCGTCAAGCTGGGGCTGCCAAACACAGACCCGAGTGACGCGCAGTTGGTGCAAGAGCTGCATGTGGCGATGGCGCAGCACGAAGTCGATTTCACTCTGCTGTTTCGCGCGTTGGCTTCTGCACTGCGCGGCGATGAACGGCCTGCGCGTGATCTCATCGCACGCGCAGTATCGATGCAGGCATGGTTCGAGCGGTTCTCGGCACGCCCCCGTGACCTGAGTCTCGAGCAAGCGGCGGACGCGATGGACAAAATCAATCCGCTCTACATTCCCCGCAATCAAAAAGTGGAAGAAGCCCTGCAGGCCGCGAATCATGGCGACATGCAACCGTTTGAGACCTTGCTGGCGTTGTTGTTAAGTCCCTTCGAACCCGTGGTGAGCGCCGAGGCGTTTGCAGCGCCTGCGACATCGGGTTTTGGTCCTTACACAACCTACTGCGGGACCTAGTCGTCTAGCGTCTCGGTTCTCGCCGTGCTGCCGCTCGCATTTCTTCGCGAACTAGTCTCATGAATCAACGCCTCCAACGCGCTTTCCAGATGGCCAAACTTGGTCTCTGGGAGTTCGAATCCGAGTCGCGGATTTTTCATTGGGACGAACGCTGTCGGGATCTTCTCGATCTAGATGCGACCGATGGTCGTTTTTATCGGGAGCTGTTGGACCGTGTGGATGTGAAAGACCATGCGCGCCTTGGAGCCACGCTTCAAGAAGCCTTAGAACCGCAGGGGCAGATCGTGGGCACATGCTCGCTGGAGTTTCGGACGAGCGTCCAGGGAGATGGAGTGCGATGGCTCCTTCTACAGGGATGGATCGCCGAAAAAGACGACGGTACGCCGTGCCTTGTTGGCACCCTCGCAGATATCAGTGCTCGGCGGCATGCAGAAGAAGAGGCCACGCTTAGCAACACATTGCTTCGCTCGGTCACCGATTCGCTAACCGCACTCGTTGCCTTCGTGGACATGGATCTGCGGTACCGATTCGTCAACGCGGTTTACGCACAATTCTTCAAGATGCCGATCGAAGACATCTTGCACAGCCGCATCGAGGATGTGCTCGGCCCAGAGAATTTTCGAAAGGTTCGGGGTCCAATCACGCGCGCAATGGGTGGAGAGCAGTTCTCCTATGAGGCGGAACTCGAGCTCGCGGGCCGACTCAGAAAGACCGTCATTACTTACGTGCCGCAGCTCGGTCCCGATGCAAAATCGGTGATCGGTGTCAACGTATTGGCTGTCGATGTCACAGAACACAAGGTGTATGAAGCGGAGTTAGAGGAGCACGCTCGCCAACTAGAAGAGTTGGATCGCCGCAAGGATGAGTTCTTGGCGTTGCTAGGCCATGAACTTCGCAATCCGATCGGAGCGATCTCCAACGCTGCGGAACTGCTGCGCCGTGGTTCTGTGCAGGGGGAGCAACGCGACTGGGCCATTCAGGTGGTTGGTGAACAGGTTTCGCAGCTCAACCGTCTGATCAACGAGCTCTTGGATCTAACCAGGATTGCTCGCGACAAGATCACGTTGCGCCCGGAGGTTGTGAAGGTCGCTTTGCTTGTAGGGCGCGCCTCGGAGTCTGTGCGACCCTTCTTGGAGCAACGCCAACAAGAAATCGTCGTTTCGGTCGAGCCTGATGATTTGGTGGTCAAAGTTGACCAAACGCGGTTTGAGCAAATCCTGATCAACCTGCTTTCCAACGCAGCCAAGTACTCGCCGCCCAGCAGCACCGTGCGAATCAATGTGCGCCATGACGGTGACGTGTTGTCGATCACGGTGGAAGATGATGGCATTGGAATAAGCGAAGCAGATCTTTCGCGCGTCTTCGAATCATTCGCCCAAGTCTCTCGCGGCTCGGCTGGCTTGGGGATCGGTCTCTCCCTGGTTCGCCGTTTGGTTGAGCTTCACGGTGGCACGATCACCGCTGAGAGCGCAGGTCTTGGCCATGGGACGTGCATGAGGGTGCTCATGCCTTTGCGTATGGCCAGCGAGAATGGAGAATTGGAATCCGGCGCGAAGTTGCACGATGATGTTGGCAGCCTTCGGGTTCTCGTGGTCGACGACCATGCGGATGCAGCGACCGCCCTTTCGTTTCTCTTGGAGAGCTTGGGCTGTTCGGTCAAGGTTGCGACGTCGGGCTACGGCGCGATTGAGGTGGCCCGAAGCTTCGAGCCTGAACTTGTTCTGCTGGATCTTGGATTGCCGGACATCTCCGGCTTTGAAGTGTGCGAAAAACTGCGACGCGCAGGT
>CBESZZ010000381.1:0-4622 GCA_965534055.1 uncultured bacterium
GAAAATGACAGCCTGTCGGTGACGGATGTCACCGCTGGCGGCGACATGCAGTTCGTCGTGGTTTCGCGCGCGGTGTCGCAGGGTGACTCCGGAGCGATTGCTTCACTGCACTTCGTGCTGGGTGTTGGCACCGCAGAGGGTGTTCAGCCTGAAGACCTCGAGCTTCACGCCGCGGCCTACAAGGCGTTGCTGGATGCTGCAGCGGACCACGAGCGTCTCGAGCGCGACGTCGAAAGCATGGATGCTGGTTCGGTCAGCCTGTTCCAGCAGGTTGCCACGATTCACCAGATGCTGCCGGATCTCTCCGCAGAGAAAGATGATCTCGCCATCGTGCAGCGAGCACTCGCGGTGATCCTGGAAGCAACGAGCGTTGAGCGGTGCGTCTTTGCGCAGTTCCACGAAGAGATCGATCAGTGCACGATGGCTGCGCACGCGGAGATGAACGCGGATGACGAGGTCGTCGCGACCCCGTATCCAGGCCCCGAGACCGTCTCGACGAAGGACCTGGACACGCTGCTTGGCCAGGTCATGGCCGATCCGACGCGTGATCGCGTGGAATGCGTTCCGTCTGGTGGGAAGCTGGGTCAGGAAGGGATGCCTGAAGCGTTGGCGAAGCGCCAGGTTGCGGTGCTTCCGGTGACCTACAAGAACGGGGAATCGTTGGTTCGGCTCGGCGCCATCTTCTTGATGGACAAGCGAGCCACGACCTTCTCGCAAGGCGCGACGATCGGCACGCCAGAAACGGACATGGCTCAAACCGTGGCACTAGCCCTCGGTTCGGTGCTGGGTGTGCGCCGTGGTGTGTTGCTCGATGCAGAGCTGAGTCTTGGCAAAGAGATCCAAGCGCAGATTCTGCCCATGGCTGCACCGGCGGTGAGCGGCTTCGCAATGGCGGGAGACACGCGCGCTTCGGGTCACGTGGGCGGCGACTACTTCGACTACTTGCCGATGGCCGATGGTCGAATGTGCGTGGTTGTTGCGGATGTCTCTGGCCACAACCTTGCCAGCGGCATGGTGATGGTCAGTGCGCACACGGCTTTCCGGGTGGTTGCAGCCGGTGCCGACTCCGCGGAGATCGTTTTCGATGGTGTGGGTGATGCTTTGTTCGCGGACCTCACGCGCATGGAGAAGTTCATCACGGCTGCGGGCGTGGTGATTCGGCCTGGAAGCCCTGAAGTCGAGCTGGTCAGCGCTGGACACAACGACAGCATGATGTTCCGTGCGGCGACACGCACGGTGGAATGGCTACCGAGCGAGGATCCGATTCTCGGCTTCATGCCAGGCATCAAGCACGGAACGAAGCCAGCCACGATGAACAAGGGTGATGTCTTGGTGCTTTACACCGATGGCTTGACCGAGGCTATGGATGAGTCTGGGGAGATGTTTGGCGAAGATCGGCTGGAAGCAGTCGTCGCGGAGCATGCAGAGAAGTCTCCGGATGAACTGCTCAAAGAGCTGTATGGAGCCGTTGATGGCTTCTCGGACCAACGCGATCGCGGGGATGACATGACGGTCGTCGTCGTTCGCTACAACGGAGAGGATGAATCGTGACGCAGTCAAAGGTCTTGGTCGTCGATGACGAGCCGTTCATCTGCCGCTCGCTCTCCTTCGTCCTGCGGAAGGGAGACTACGAGGTCTTCGAAGCCCGCAATGGCGAAGAAGCGCTGGAAGCGATTCAGACGCACCATCCAGACCTCGTGTTTCTGGACGTGATGATGCCGAAGCTGGATGGGTTCCAAGTCACCGAACGGGTGAAGGGCGACCCAGCGACCGCGAACATCAAGATCATCTTGCTTACGGCAAAGGGTCAGGATGCCGATCGTGAGAAGGGCAAGAGCTTCGGTGCGGACGACTACATGACCAAGCCGTTCAGTCCCACCAAGATCCTCGAGCGCGCGCGCAAGATCCTCGGCGAAGAGTGATCCGAAAATTGCCCATCGGGAGTGGGGGCAACGCTGTCGGTTGCGCAGTAGAACGGTGCACATGCACCGGATGCTTCTTGCGGCAATTCTAGTATCTAGCTGCGTCGAACCGACGTGGCTCGCGGCCCAGGACGCCGACGCGCCTGCACCTGAGCATGGGGCAGCGCCAAGCTCGATCGCCGTCCGCAACGTGCGCGTCGTTCGAGGCGACGGCACGCCGGCCTACGGCCCGACCACGGTATTCATCGAAGATGGCGTGATCGTGGAAGATGGTCGCGGTGGTGGTCGCTCGATGGAAAGCGTCGCCGCGTCGGTCGATGGCTCGGGGTGCACGTTGATGCCAGGGTTGGTGTCCACCCATGCGCACATTCAAACGCGCACGGCGGGGATGGCGATGCCGCGCGAGTATCAGCTCTCGCTGTGGCTTGCTTCGGGCATCACCGCGATTCGCGACAACGGATCGTCCGAGCGCCTTGCGGTGCAGTTCGAGAAAGAGCGCAAGGAAGGCACCCTCGGTGCTCCGCGGGTGTTTCGCTACAAGATGTTTGGGGCCGCGGATACCGCAGCGGATGCCATTGCCCGGGTCGAAGCGTTTGCTGCGCAGGGCGTGGATGGAATCAAGTTCTGGTCCAACTACGCGTATCCACCGGAGGTCGTCGAAGCAGCGATCCCCAAAGCGCACGAGCTTGGCCTCTACTGCACCGCGCACATCGGTGTGGGGGAGTCCAACGCGTTGACGTACTCCAATGCAGGGTTGGACAGCATCGAACATTGGTACGGAGTGCCGGATGCAGCGCTAGCCGAAGGAGTGCAGAACTTCCCAAGTGACTTTTCGTACAGCAACGAAGTGCATCGCTTCCGCTACGCGGGGCGCTTGTGGCGCGAGGTTGACCAAACAAAACTCGGCGACGTTCTCGAGCAACTCGTCAGGAACGACACGGCTTGGAGCCCAACGTTTGCCGTCTACGAAGCGAGTCGTGACCTCACCCGTGCGCAGAACTTGCCCTGGTTCGAGGACTACCTGCATCCGGCACTCAATCAGTTTTTCTCTCCCAATCGCGCCTACCACGGCAGCTACTTCATGGGCTGGAGCACGACCGACGAAGTGTTCTGGAAAGAGAACTACCGCATCTGGATGGCGGCAGTGAAGCGGTTCGCAGATTTAGGCGGCATGGTCACCACCGGCGAGGATGCCGGCTACATCTACACGCTCTATGGGTTCGGTCTTGTGCGTGAACTCGAATTGCATCAGGAAGCGGGGTTCCATCCGCTGCAGGTCATCAGCCATGCCACCTACAACGGTGCGAAGGTGCTGAGGCAGGAGCAAGTGTTCGGGCGAGTTGCGAATGGCTTGCGGGCTGATCTGATCGTGGTGCGCGGCAACGTGCTGGAGAACTTGAAGTGCCTCTATCCGACGGGCACCGACGTCGTGAATGAGAGTGGCCAGGTCGAGGAAACCGGCGGTGTGCTCTGGACCATGGTGGACGGTCGTTGCTGGCACGGTCCAACGTTGGCGGCGAAGGTTCGCCAGATCGTGACGGATGCTCGCGCCGAGGCAGGCAAGTAGCGCGGCCGGTCAGCTCAACCGGAGACAGCACTTCTTGAATTTCTTGCCGCTGCCGCAAGGGCATGAGTCGTTGCGGCCGGTGCGCTCCACCGCGTTTTGAATCGTCGGGGCTGCCTTGCCTCGTAGGCCACCTTCGTGGGCGCGGCCGGACTGCACCGCGATCAGGAACGCGTCGCCATGCGACTGCAGTGCGGAGCGCAGCTCAAAGAGGTGCGTGACAACCTCGGCGGTCTCCAGGTGATCGATGTATGCCGCGAGCACCTGGGGCACGGCGCCTGCCGCTTCATCGCGCACGCCGAACCTAGCTGGCAAGTGTTCGTGCAAGATGCTCGCCAGATCGTCGCCATCGAGTAGCCGCGGAGCTTTGCCGACGCCTTCGTACGCGCATTCGAGGAATCGCTGTGCGATCGTGCGGATGGTCGCGGTATCCGCGGCGTCAATCGCCAGCGCTTCGGGCGAATCGATGAAGCGCGCAGCGTCGAGCAGTATTCTGGAGGAGCTCATGGATAGGTGGTGCGTGGGAGGCGGTTGTCGTGGGCAGTATCAAGCCGCACAGACAAAGTCTCGACCCTCGGTCATTCCCAATGCAACAAGGCCTCTGCGAATTCGAGTTCGCGCGGCAGCGCCAGCGACCGAGGCAATGACTCGGCGGGATGATTCGGGCAGGGCGGCCCGCTGCGCTGCGAGGTTGTCTGGGTGGATGACCTTCGCGCCTTGGATGCGCTGACCCAATCTGCCGGGATGAAGTTCAACGATGTGCGTGGCGTGCTTCCCGTGAGCTGCCAGAGCACGAAGAAGTGTGCGACCCGTCTTGCCGTAGCCCCACAGGATGCAGCTTGCGGCTCCCTGCAAGAACTCCGAAGCCAGGTGCGTTGCCTTGAGTTCGGTAAAGCGGTCGGGGGCGTAGCGTGGCGATCGGCGTGAGAGTCGCGCGTTGCCGTGGCGCCAGCCGTGCAGCCGGCGCGGAACGACAGCCCAGCGGTGTCCCGCGGCTAGTGAGCGCAGCAGCACGTCGTAGTCCTCGGGGTCGCCGGACTCGATGTAACCACCGATTTGGTCCAGCGTGGCGCGCCGCAGCATCCAGGTGGGATGGGGAACCGGGCACTCGATGTAGCGTTCGCGGGCAATGTCCT
>CBESZZ010000382.1:0-4620 GCA_965534055.1 uncultured bacterium
GCTCTTTCTCGTCGTCCGCAGGCTGTGGATTGGAATCTCCAATCTTGGTTCACCACTGCTTCAACTTAGTACGATGACGATGATCATGGGCTTCCAATCGATCTTAATGGGGCTGATAGCGGAGTTATTGGTCCGAATTTATCATGAGTCACAGGCCAAGGTGGCGGTCGCTTGACGGTCAACCTCGAGGATCCACTCGCCCCGACGATGGTCACCAACGCCGACCTGCAAACCGGCAAGACCCAGCGCTACTACATCCACCAGGGTGTTGGGCCGAACACCTGCCCAGGCGCGTCGATCACCTACCTGATCCTCAGCAGCTCCCCTGCACCGACGTTCGTTCGCGGCTTCGTGAACGCGCAGTTGGGTGCCCAGGGCTCGAGCTACTTGTGTGGCCCGGGCTTCACCAACAACGGTTGCATCGAGATCGACGGCTACCCGATCCCGCCGTCGTTCGCCGGCACGCGTTTGTATTACCAGTCGATCTTCCTTTGCATGCCGAACGTGATCCTTCCCGTCCCGATCACGAACCGCGTGCAGACGGACTACCGCTAGTCCTGAAGCTTGACGGCTGGCGCAACGCGCCGGCACGTTGACGCAACGCACCCGGCAGCTCAAATGAGCTGCCGGGTGCGTTGCGTTTCGGGACTCAGATCCATCGATGGCCCCGCACGGTCATGCCGTACTAGACATTGCCGGCGCGCCTCACTCCCAACGGGTCAAATGAGCTGCCGGGTGCGTTGTGATGGGGCACCTAGATCACCGGATAATCCTGCACGGTCATGTCGTGCTGAACGTCGCCGGTGTGCTTCACGCCCAACGGATCGATGACCAGCAGCGTGACTTCACCCGCCTCGGTGCGCGGTCGATGACGGCGCCCTGCGGGAACGACGAGGAGTTCGCCTGGTTCGACGCGACGGGTGTCCTCGCCCTCGATGTCCATCAGGAGCACACCGGACAGAGGCATGAACACCTCGTCATGATCTGCGTGGTCGTGCCAAACAAACTCGCCGGCAACCTTGGCCAACACCAATTGATAGCCGTCAAACGTCGCGATGCGGTGAGGCGTCCACTGCTTCTGCACGAGCTTCAGCTTCTGCTCGAGATGAACCTGCTGGACTGGAGGAATCGACTCGCTGGTCTCGGTCATGGAGTGCAGCATAACGGCTTCTGGCCGCCGCTTGTTTTCACAACCTGCAGCGCACCCTGCCGGGCCCTGCGACACACAGGGTGATGTGAGCGACAACCCCTACCTGCTTCTCGCCGTCGCCGAAGGCGTCGGACCTGGCATGGTCGAAGCACTGCTCGATCCTCAACTAGACCCCACGCTGATCGAAGCCGGTAACTTGCCAGACCGGGTCGCGGCCCTGCCCCCAAGTGTGACGGCCCGCTGCCGCCAAGTCGACGCGCTGCGCCGCGAGGCCGACGATTGGCAACGTGCGGCGAAGCGACACAACCTGCACGTCCTCACGCCCTCGCACCCGGCGTGGCCGCAGCTCTTGGCGGACTGCCCCACCCGACCGCTGGTCCTCTTCGTCGCCGGCGACCTCGCCGCGCTCACCCAACCAGGGCTGGCGATCGTCGGCAGCCGCTCTCCCACGCCTTACGGCCAAGCCGCAGCGGCCGACTTCAGTGGCGCAATCGCGCGCGCCGGACTGTGCATCTGGTCCGGACTCGCTCGTGGAATCGATGCGGTGAGCCATCGTGCCTGCATCGAACAGGGCACTCCCACAATCGCAGTTCTTGCGGGTGGTCTCGACCGGATCTATCCGGCCGACCACGGCGCGCTCGCGGCGGAGGTTCGCCAGAAGGGTGGCGCGCTGGTCTCCGAGTCGCCGCCGGGGGTGCGGCCGCGTCGCGGTCACTTCCCGCGCAGGAACCGCATCCTTGCTGGGGCCACCCAATGCACGCTGGTGGTCGAAGCGGGCATCTCGTCGGGGACGATGCACACAGCGCGTGCAGCAGGCGACGCGGGCCGTCCGATCTTCGCGATGCCCGGTCCCTACACCAGTCCGAGCAGCCGCGGCTGCCACGAGCTCATTCGTGACGGTGCGGAGATCGCGCTCGACCCTGCCGAGCTGCTCCATGGGCTCGGTCTCGCGATCGGCGGTGTGGTCGAAGGCGGCGCGCGCGGTCTGGAGTTGTCCGCCGAAGAACAGTCCGTGCTCGACGTGCTTCGTGCAGGTCCTCGACCAACCGACCTCGTCCAGCGCGAAGCGGGCTTCGAGCGTGGCCCATTCCTTCGGGTGCTCCTGCGCTTGGTGCAGGCTGGAGTCGTGCTGGAACTGCCGGGCGACCTGGTTGCCGTACAGACCAAAGCGAACGTTTCCGGATCACGCGGGTCAGATCGATAGACGCTGAGATGTTGGATCCGGTCGACCGAACTTGCCGGCAGGATCGATCTCGCAGCGAGCGAAGCCATCCAGACGCTCACGCAAAGCCAATCGAACGAAACCCACAAGCCCTACGCCAGCGGAGACTCGTTGAGCACTCGCCCAAGAGTCGCCAAAAATCGCTGCGCATCGTCGCGACACCACACCATCGGCGGCTTGAGTTTCAGCACGTTCGCGTCTGGACCGTCGGTGCTGAGCAGAACACCCAGCTCGCGCATGCGGTTCGTCACGTGGCGCGCGCCAGCACCGTCCGGTGTCTTCGCTTCTCGATCGGTCACCATCTCAGCACCAAGGAACAGCCCTAGTCCGCGCACGTCGCCAATGCAGTCGTGCTTCTTGGCCAAGTCCTTCAGCCCTTCACTCAACAGGGCGCCAATCGCGACCGCGTTCTCCCGGAGTTTCTCCTGTTCGATCACGTCGAGCACAGCCATTCCGGCCGCGCAGGACACCGGGTTGCCACCGAACGTGTTGAACCACTCCATGCCGTTCGCAAATTCAGTGGCTAGCGCGGAGGTCGTCACGCACCCCGCCAACGGGTGGCCGTTGCCCATCGGTTTGCCGAGCGTCACCAAGTCGGGGACCACCCCCTGCGTTTCAAATCCCCACCAATGGGAACCAACGCGACCAAACCCAACCTGCACTTCGTCGGCGATGCATAGGCCGCCAGCCCCACGCACTGCGGCGAAGGCACGGCGCAAGTAACCATCGGGAAGCACGATCTGACCACCGCATCCCGGCAGCGATTCAACCAGGAATGCCGCCGGCGGCCGGCCTTCCTCTACCAGGCGTGCGACGAGGTCTTCGACGCAGGCGGCGTACGCGGCGCCGCTGTCCGGCCCGCAATGTAGACCGCGGAAGGGATCGGGAAGCGGCACGACGTGCACATGATCCGGCGCCCCCGCGCCGCCCGGCCCCGCGTGCTTGTAGTGGCTGAGCTCCACCAGCGTCCCGGTGTTGCCGTGGTAGCCCGCTTCAAGCACCACGATGTCTCGGCGACCAGTGCACGTTTTGGCAATGCGAAGCGCGAGTTCGTTGGCTTCGCTCCCGGAGCAACACAGGAACGCGCGGTCGAGCGGGTCGGGAAACAGTCCGGTAAGCCGTTCGATGTAGGTCAAGGTTTGCGGATGCAGATAGCGCGTGTTCGTGTTGAGCACCGCGGCCTGCTTCGCAATCGCGTCCACCACGTGAGGATGTCCATGCCCCACATGGCACACGTTGTTTACGCCGTCGAGATACGCCTGCCCGTCCGCATCGATCAAGTAAGCACCTCGCCCGTGAACCACCTCGATGGGCTGCTCGTAGCTGAGGCTCAAGCTCGGGCCCATCAGGCGGTCGCGGCCCGCACGCAACGTCGTACTGCACGCCGAAGCCGGCGCCCGAGTCTCCTTGGGCAGTCCGAGCCAAACGCTCGGGTCGACCACCAGCGACAGCCACAGACTGCGTTGGCTCGGCAGCGCGACGCCCGGAAAATCCCCAACGCGATCCAGCAAGTCCGTCATCACCTGAAAGTGAAGGTGCGGTGGCCAGTCTCCGTTCTCAGGCGCGGGTCCGATCGTCGCGAACCCTTGGCCGGCTTCGACCTGCTGCCCAGGCACCAACGAGTTCAAGACCGTGCGGGACAGGTGGCCGTAGAGCGTCCAGAACTCGAGCGGTTCGGACTCCTGGTCGGAGGAGCCGGCCGCGGAAGAGGCTTTCGCGGATGGAACCGAGTGCGCAAGGATGACCGTGGGGCCGTAGTCCAACTGCTGCGCGTTGTCGACGACGCTGACGACCCGTCCAGGCAGTGGCGCACGCACCGGCGTCCCCGCGGGTGCGAACAAGTCCACGCCGAGATGCACCGAGCGCGCTTCTGGGAAGCCATCGCTGGCCGCCCTGAAGAAACCCGCCGCGTAGCAGTGACGCGTCTCGTCGTAACGCCCAATCGCGTAGGTCGCGCCGGCGTCTTCCATGCAGCGCTCGATGTGTCGCGTGGACTCTGCGACCGGCGCGGCGGGATCGCCGAGTCCGAAACTGCCAACCGCGAGATCGAGCATCAGCGGTTCGCCCCCCTGCACGTCTGCCGGCAGAAGTGAGTCAGCGCGTTGAGTCAAGAGGTAGTTCTCGACCCGCTTGGCGTGAGGGTTGGCGGGCATGCCACACGCGTCGCGAAGCGCATACGTCGCGAACCGAGGATGCACTTCCTGCATCAGTTCGAGCACCGACCACGCACCCTGCTCGCTGATCAAGG
>CBESZZ010000383.1:0-4605 GCA_965534055.1 uncultured bacterium
AACGCGTCGAGCCATGGGGCATGGTCGTGCGGTGTGGCCGCCGATGGCGACCCATTGGAATTCCATGTTTGTGCCGATGTAGGACTGGTCGCACGGCAAGGGGAACGGGAACTCAGCTTCCCCAGCGGCTGATGGCGCCACGAAGAAGATGGCCAACGGGTCGGTGAATGTGCAGCTTCCGCACTGTGGGAGTGGAGGGCCCGCGAGATTCAGCAAGAAGCCGAACACCCGCGTCGCCGGATCCGCACCGCTGACGGCGAACTTGAATTCGGGATTGCCCAAAGAGAACGGACCCGAAACGCTCGCGACGCCACCGGGTCCGCACCCAGGACCCACGGAGATAGGTGCACGGCCGCGGTAGGACTCGAAACGGAGCGCGTTGAGGTCGCCGGCGAAGGGTGGGGTTGCGCTGCGAATTGTCACAACCAAGAGGCCTTCGTCGCTTGCTTCGCCGCCGGACAACCGCGAGCAAACCGCGGGGCGGACGACTTGGTCGCGCAGGTTGCCGAAGCGCACGACGCGATCGCATGGCTGGGCGTCACGGTCGAACATCGTCGCGAAGGTGCTGATGCCGAAGGGTGGGAGGCCTGGTTCCTCAGCGGCAACCAAGTACTTGCCAGCGCAGTACGCGACGGCGGGGAACCCTTCATCGCGGTCGGGTCGCACCGCGACGTCGGATACCGGCGTCGCGAGTATCAGAGCCGAGCCGTCCCATCGGAGGATCCGGCTGCGAACGTCGGTTCGGCTGCTGTTGGCGGGTTCGTTCTCGTGCCACACAGCCATGAACTCCGTGCCGTCGCCGTCCACGTCGGCGTGTTCACCGAGCAGGCTGGAGTCTCCAAGGAACACGGGACTACCGAGCAGGTTCAAGTTGGAGTCGAGCACTCGCGCGACGATGACGCGTGTCACGCCACCACGGCTCTCGAAAACGACCACGTGCCTTCCAACGCTGCCGCCGTTCTTTGAGATTGCAGGCCTGGGGCCCGCAATCCCTCCGGTCAGCGTCGTGGTCACTCCGGGGGTGGGTGGCGATCCTGCTGGGCATGCGACGAGCCGAGCCTCCGCCGAGTTGCCGCGTTCCCAAACGACGATTGCGGTGTCGCTTTGACCGGTTGCGTTGCTGCTTACATCAGGGCGGATGTCGCTGGTTGGCGACGAGGCGATGACGACGGAAGCGGAAACGCTGCCGGATCCGGCGTCGATGGTGTTGCCGTGAATCTCGAACGGACCGAAGAACGAGGGGCCGTGCTCGTAGCAGACCAAGAACTCGCCGGATCGCTTGACGTTGCCGACACTCGGAGCTGTGGAAACGTTGACCGATCGAATCGAAATTAATCCGCCGACCAGAGTTCCCGATGCGCTGATGCGCTGGCCCCGAATCAAGATGATGTTGGTGGAGAAAGCCCGCTGCCAAACCACCAAGTAGCAGTCGCTAGCATCGTCGTAGGCGACGTCGGTTGCACCGTCGTTCGAAGTCCCAGTGGTGACGCCGATCGTCGTGCCAATGAAGGGGTCGAGCTCCAATGGATAGACCGCGTCGTCTACGAACCGAGCCGGAAGCGAGAAGGTGAGCGATGTTCCGTCGAAGTGCATTGTGCCAGTGGATTCGCGACCAGCGGCATCGATGCCCACGACCGTGCCGATGTGTACCCCACCGTGTTTGGAGTTCAGCGTGAGGCCGGTGGAGACGTCGCCGCGCCGAGGGCTCGACAATTCCGTTTCGATGCCAACGATCACGGAGAGATCTCCTTGACCCGGAGGCGCCTCGGCGAACACGTAACTTTGCTTCACGCCATCGGTTCGCAGGGCGTAGCGCTCAACGCACGTGGTTCCATGATGGATGACGGCCGTCGTGCCTTCGGCCTCCAAGTGTGGTTGCACATGAACGCCTCGTAACCGCGCGCCTCGCCCGTCGCGACGCGCATCCTGAAACGTGAAGTGCACAGGCATCGCACGCGGGGCCTTGGTGCCAAGTGCCGGTGTGAACGATGCGGTCGTCTGCTCGCCGACCGTCTGCTTGACGGTGAACTGGTAGTCGGGGCCACCACCGTGGAGTTCACCACCCTGGGCAGTTAAGCCAACGGACTGGCTCATGACGGACACAGTGTTCTTTGCGTCTACTTCTTGGGGATGCTCGATTGAGCGCTGTGCCGGCAAGATCGAACTCGCGAGGAGGGTGGCGGCCAGGGTGCTCGTGAGCGGGAAGCGTTGGTGAGATGTTTGTTGGTTCTTGTGCGTAGTCATCGTGTCTGCTCGTGAGTGCGGTGTGGGTTGGCGGCGGGGTATTACTGACCGATGCGCATGAAGACACTGTTGGAGAGATCGCCCATGAACGCGGAGCACAGCGCCCCGTTGCGTAGGACGAGCCACTGCTGCTGGATACTGAAGCCGTCCAAAGCGGGGTCGTTGGGGATCTGGATGTTCAGCACTGCGTTGCCGCTGGAGTCCGTGTTCTTGGCGAAGACGATGGCGGTGGGCAAGTCAACTTGCAGCTCGCATGGTCCGCACGAAATTCTTCCGAAGGTGCGGCTCAGCAGTGCGAATGCGGTCGACGATGGGGCCGCGCCCATCAGCTGAAACTGGAAGTCTTGGTTGCCGATTCTTGGGCATCCCGCCACGGCGATCCCACCTTGTCCGCAGCTCGTGGCCCCCTTGCCTTGGGATCCTGCACCCGGTTCGTAGCGTTGGCCAAGAATGGTCCCTTGACCACCGCTGCGTTCTTCCCACGTGACAAAGCCCTGGCCGAGAGACGTATGGGAATACGTCATCGCCACGAAGTCCGAATCCAGAGTCGTAGAAACTTGGAGTGGAGTCGCACTACCCAACTGGTCTTCGCAACCGGTGCAGTTGTACGGGTTGATCGAGTGAATGACCGTGTCGTAACGGCTCGACGACGGCCCGGATTGGTCGGAGTACCCTACGAGCGCTGACTCGTCCAACCATAGGACGCTCGTATTGCGTTCGTTGTCGTTGGCATCGCCTTCGATCACGACCGCGGGTCCACCGATCCTTCCCAATCCGTTTTGCAAGAAGATCGGGATGCAGGCGATGTCCTGGTCTGCGATCGAGCCCGACCGATTGACGGCCCACGCGACCAACCAGTGGTTGCCGTCGCCATCGCAGTCGGCCAAGTTGTTGTCTTCGCTCGTGCTGGTGATGGCGATGAACGGTCCAATCTTGGTGAGGTTGCGGTCGACGATTTGGCCGCGCACAGCGGAATTGGTGTTGCCCGAAAACGTGCGGTTCCACACGACGAGGAACCGGCCGACGCCACCGCCGTTCTTTGAGATGCGAGGCCAACTGTTGATGAACCCGCTCCCAGAGTCCCCGATCACGGTCAGGTCGGTTGAGCTGACAGCGCCGCTGGTGTTCAAGACAATCTGTTCGGCCTCAATCTCGTTCGTTGTCGCGTTGCGCCAGACGACGAGTGCGTCGTCGTCGAGGGTGGTGATCTCACCAGCAATGTCGGGGTTGATTTGCACGTCCGAACCGCCGGCCACGACGTGCATTGGCGAAACGAGCGAGGAGCTGGTGCCAACCGAGACCGAAACGGAGTGGATGTCATTGCTCTCTTGCCAGACGACCACGAATCGGCGGTGGTCCGTGAGCGAAGCCACTTTCGGTTTTCGGCTGTCGACCGTTGAGTTCGCGATCCCGAGCAGCGAGTTGGTCGGTGGTGCGGACGGTCGAATCGCCGCCGCCCGGATTTGACGAGTGGTGCCGACGACACGCTCATAGACCACCAAGTAGTTGACGAAGGTGATGTGAGCTACGTCGGGCACTGCGTTGTCGAACGTGCCACGCACACTCACATCGAAGCTCGTCCCGATCAGTGGATCCAAAGTGATGGGAAGGGTGGCTTGCTGGACGAACGACTCTGGAAGCGCGTATTCCAGGATCGTGCCGTGAAGCCGCATCGTGCCGACCACTTGGAGACCTGCAGCGTCAAAGCCGAGGACGGCACCAAGCCGAACGCCGGCGATGCCGGGACGAGTGAAGTTCATCCCATCCGCGGTCGGCGTGTCGGGTTCGAGTTCGGTGTCGACGCGGCCGCGAACGACCAAGTCACCGGTGCCCGGCGGTAGTTGATGGAAGATGAAACTCTGCTTCAGTCCATCCAGCCGGGCCTCATAGATCTCGTCGACGCCGGGTCGCGTGAACGTGACGGTTGTGTCGACGATGCTCTCCCGTCCTGAGTCGACGGTCTCAAACGAGTTGCCTCGGCCGTACGCTTCAAACGTGTAGCGCCAGTCGAACGTGCGCTGCGCATCGTCCGAGTGTGGGGTCACCACGCAGACCGTGCCGTCGCGGAACACCGCGTCGACGCTTGGTCCCCCAGCCCACGGATTGCCTTCCGCGTCGAAGTTCGCACCAACCGCCGAAGTCAGCGCGCCGGCTGAGTTGCGACTCAGTTCTTCCAGCGTCGAAGCGGCCACCGTCCGAGGCGCGGCATCTCCGCTGGTAGCTCCGGGAGCCACGACCCACTCTGGTCCGGGGATCGCAGCGGAGTCCTCAACTGTTGGAGCCTGCGGATTTTGCGCCTGCGAAACCCCAAGGAGCGATAGGGCAAGGAGAGTCACAAGCGTTGTGACGGGGGGAGTTTGC
>CBESZZ010000384.1:0-4605 GCA_965534055.1 uncultured bacterium
CTACTGATTCATGGTTTAAAATCCACGAGAATGCGCCATTTTTAGGGTCAAATTGGTGAGGCTCCTGTCGTGGGGGGGGGGCCGCCCCCCCCCCCCCCCCCCCCCCAACCCCCCCACCCCCTGAACCAGCGACGGATAGGTGTGCGCTACTGACCGCCCTTCAGCTGCAGGCCGTTCGACAGCAGCGGAACTCCCGACGTGTCAAACACGAAGGCTTGGCTGAATAGCTCAACACCGACGAGGCTTGGATCCGGGGGCACCGGCAGCGGGACCTGCCCATTCCCAAGAGGATCAAAACCGAGCGGCACGAGGGTCACGGGCAAACCGGGATAGAGCCACATGTCAGGGATCCCAAAGGCCAAGAGCTCGAGCGGAGCAAGCACGCCGGAAATCGCCAGACCACCTGGCAATCCAGGCAGCCCGTTCTCCACCTGAAAGTGGAACGTCGAACCAATCTGAACTTGGTCAGGAATCTCAAGCAGCAACGGCGGGAGCATCAGGCCAGGCGGCATGAAGGGATCGCCGAACTCGGTGGCTCCCGCCTCGACGAACAGACCGACGCCCACGAACTCGGGCAAGAAAAGCTGATCCTGGTCGAAGCCGATCCCGATTACCTCTTCGCCACCGAACGTCCGGTCGATGCCGTAGCACGTCTGGAAGTTGTTCGGGCCAAGTGGCGTGGGGATCTGCACGTCGCGTACGCGCAAGCCCTGGTTGTCGAGAGCCTGTTTGATCTTCTGGTCGATCTGCTGCTGGGTGTCGCCTTGATTGACCTGCACCTGCACGGAGACATTGATCAACCCACCATTGGGCCCGATCAGCGTGACTTCAATCTGAATCGACCCACCAACCGTCGCCGGCGCGGGGAGCGGAACGGGAAACACGACACCGTTGCCCTTCACGGCTTTCCGGACCGGTGGCGGCACCGGCGGAGCCGGCAGAAGAGGCTTACGCACGATCTTGCCCCACGGGCCACGCATGCCCGAGTCCGTGGAACGCATCTGCGAGCCTTTGGCGATCGCAGTTCCGCCCGGCCCCGCAGTGATGCAGATGCAGTTGGGTCCCCCAGCGACAACCGTGAATCCTGCACCCGTGAGCGCCGCAGTCATCATCGCGGCAATCGCTGCGCGGCCTAATCCGGCTGGAGGATTGATGGTGACAGTGGCGTGTGGCGGAACGTTGATCGACATCTCAGACGCTCCACCTCCGAAGGCCGTGCCACTGGTCATCGCCGCGGGATTGTGTGGTGAGAAGCAATATTGCACGGCCGTCAGCTGGGCAGTCGCAGGGGCATGGAGGATTGCACCGACGAGGATCGCGGACGCGGTGAAGGAAAGCAGGCGTTTCATGGCAGGACTCACAGGCTGGTTGAACCCGCGGTAGCGGGTTCAAGTTGGGTGGGGATTCTGGTTCAGTGCCATGGAGCGGAACCCGGCCGTGAATTGTGACCAGCGTTTCACGAATCCGCGTACACCCCCATGAAACGGGCTCTTCAAGGAGAGCCAGAGGGTCCCACGAGTTGGCAAAGAGCGGACAGCCCAATGGTCGATAGACTTCATTCCTGACCATGCACGCTTTCCCCGATGCCCCGAGTCCCGCAAGGACCATGGAACTGGTCGATCGTCTACACGCCGATGATCCAACCGCGTGGGACGAGCTCTACCGGATGTATCACGATGAACTGCTGTTCACGATCCGGGCGCGGCTGGGCGTCAAACTCCGTGCCGTCTTGCAGAGCGAAGACGTACTGCAAAGCGTGGCGCTTGAAGCGTTTCGCGCGCTGCCTCAGTTTGAACATCGCGGAACCGGGAGCCTTCGCGCGTTCCTGCACACACTCGTCCTAAACAAGATCCGTGATCGCGCGGACACCTGGGCGGCCAAGAAGCGTTCTGGAACGGTCCCCTTGACCGACGCACTGCAGGCCCAACTCCAGGACACCAGTGCAGCACCCAACTACTTCGACGGCGATCGGTTCGAAGGGCTCGAGGCATGCCTTCGACGTCTGCCCGAAGAGATGCGCGAGGTGATCGTGCTCCGCAAGATCGAAGGTCTTTCAAGCAAGGAAGCAGCGGAGCGGATCGGCAAGAGCGACGCGGCCACGCGACAACTGTTCTCGCGCGCCATGGCTAAACTGACCGTAATGCTCACCCCCCCACAGGACGACGGAACAGCGACGCCATGAGCGAACTATCGGTCGAGGACTTAATTGCGGAGTTTGTCGAACGCAGCGACCGCGGCGAAGTTCTGGATCCGCACGAGTTCGCTGCACAGCACCCGTCGGTCAGGCATCATCTTGAACACGCGCTTGAGCAGCTGCGGCAGGCCGAGTCGCTCTTTCCAACCGAACCCGAAGTCGCACAGCCGCGAGTCGTCGGTGAGTACCGCGTACTTGGCGAGCTTGGTCGCGGCGGCATGGGACGAGTGTTCGAAGTCGAGCACACCGAGACACGCAACGTATTCGCACTCAAGCTGCTGAGCGGCCCGGCATGGAGCAACCCTCGTTCCATGACGCGCTTGAAGCGAGAAGGTGACATCCTCCGCCGAATCGACCACGACGGGATCGTTCGCATCGTCGACGTCGGCTCCGAGTCAGGCGCGCCGTTCCTTGTGATGGAGCGAGTTGCCGGCGACAGCTTGGCAACCCGGCTTGAGGTTGCTCGAAGTCGCCGCCTGGCACAGCCAACCCTCACCGACGCTGAATGGCTCGAACTACCGGGTGGCGGCGTCGCGGCGCATCGCGCCGCACTGCTCGTCGCAAGCCTGGCCCGTGCAGTTGCGGCAGCACATGCATCGGGTCTGCTGCACCGCGACATCAAGCCAGCCAACGTGCTGCTTCGAGACGATGGGCGTCCGGTGCTGATCGACTTCGGCCTCGCGGCCGATGCTTCCGCCCCAACCCTGACGCGTACCGGGGATGTGTTGGGCACTCCCCACTACATGGCTCCCGAGCAAGCCGCGGGACGCACCGCAACCGCGCGAACAGACGTCTACGGACTGGGCGCGGTACTGTTCGAGCTGCTGACCTTGCAACCTCCACATCCAGGACAAGACCCATTGGCGGTTCTCGATGCGGTCCGACGCCGGCCGGTCAAGATCCCCTCATTCGCAGCAAGAGCGCTACCCCGCGACTTCCGGATCGTGCTCCACCGCGCCTTGGCGTTTGATCCCCGGGATCGATACCCAAGCGCGGACGCGTTCGCTGACGACTTGGAGAGTTTTGCCAAGGCGCGCAAAGTTGCTGCCAAAGCTCCCGGCCTCGCAGAACGCGGCCGACAAGTCTGGCGGTTCCAGCGCCTGTGGATCGCCGCCGCCATCGCAGTGATCCTGGTCGTCGCTCTTGCCTTGCTGGCACTTCGCGAGAGCGATGAGACGCGAGCCGACCGTGTGCGCAACGCCGCGGCGGAAGCAGCCGATGACTGGGTCAGCCGGGATCGTGCGCAGTTCGCAACATCGCTAGCCACTCTCCGAGACTTGGCCCCCATGGAGCCCGCAGTCGCCGCACTCGCGGTCTTGCAGCGTCGCGACCGGAACGCCAAGGAGCCAGACCAAACCGCGGACCCAATGGTAATCGGCGCACACCACATCGTGCGCAGAGACTACAGGGCCGCTCTTGCACCTCTCGAGCGCGCCGTAGCCGTTCGCCCCGATGATGCAGTCACTGCATTGCTGCTCGGTCATGCGGCGCGGCGCGCGAAGCAGATGGATCGTGCCCATGAGATGCTTGCGGCCGCCGCACACCTCATCCCCCAGGGAGAAGCGATCCGCTTGGAGCAGTATCGCGCTTATCGCGACTCCGGCCGTTGGCCCGACGCGGAGCGTGCACTTCTGGAAGCGCAAAACCTCGGCGACGATTCACCGGCAACGTGGCGCCTCTTGGCCGAAACTCGCATCCAACTCAAGACCTTTGACAAGGCTCTCGCCGCGATCGAACAAGCACTGTCACGACTGCCCAAGCCACCACCGCACGACTTCATCATCACCTACTCCACGGCTTTGACCGAAGTCGAACGGTTCGACGAAGCCCAAGCACCGCTACGCGAGATCATCGCGGCGGAACCAGGCAACGAGAAGATTCGCTACCGCCTGGCGTTCAGCCTCGATCGAGCCCATCGGTTGCGGGAAACGCTGGAGCAGTACGAAGCAATCCTCGCCACCCGACCCCGTAGCTCGCAGATTCGCTTGGCGATCGCTTGGTTGATCACCGGGTCCAACCGCGACAAGTGCGCGGAATGCGCGGTCTACTTCACCGAGAATCCGCAGCTCTTGGACTTCGAGCGCGCCGAAACACTGAGCCTCGAAGCCCTTGAATCAGATCGAGGCTTGCGGCCAGGATTCCTCGAGTCGTTCGTGCCGATCGCCATGCGACTCAAGGGTCGGAGCGCATGCCGTGACTTGGTCGGACGCTGCCTGGAGGAAGCTCACGAGGAGCACGACGACGGTCGCATCCTCAGACTGTCCAAAGCCCATCGCACTTTGCGCTGACACGAAGTGCAGACGAAAAGAGCCAGGCTCACCCCGTCTTGATCCGCGTTGCGGTTTCAGACGATGCGAGCCTGGCTCTTAGCACTCGTTGCGTCGCAACGAGCGCTGCTCAGTCCCCGAAAG
>CBESZZ010000385.1:0-4603 GCA_965534055.1 uncultured bacterium
GATCGCAACCTGCCCAGCCGCCGCGTTCGCAACGCAGTCCGTGAACAGAAACGGCGACACGAGCGCGGGTCCGTCGTTGGCGACTTCGAGCAACAGCTTCTCGGTGAAGTCCGTGGGCCCAAATGCCGTTGAAACGACCACCGCGGTGCCCTGATCCCCGGCCTGGCAACTGGCATGGTCATCGTCGAGTCGACGGGGCAGCTCCGCATGGTCTAGCGCCATGCGAGCCGCCGCGACGGCAAGCCTGGACAGCGGGCCTTTGCGTCGCGCTTCACGGGGTGGCAACCACTCCGTCAGATCCGGTGCACCGTCGACGTGAATGGAGAGAGTCGTGCGAACCGCGCGCGGGCGGTGGTAGCAAGATTCGATCTCGTGGCCGACGGGGCGGCCGTTCGCGAGAACGTCGCGCAAGCCCGCATGGGTCATCCCACCCGGCCCGATCCAACCGATCCCGGTCACCGCAATCGCATCGCCACTCATGCGACGGTCGCTCCAATCGATGGGTCGCCAGGTCCGCGAGAGTCAGACACCGGATCGGTTTCGCGCATTGCGTCGCGCACCGCTCCGAGCCCGAGAGCCGCAGATTCGGCAGCCCCCACGACAAGCGCAGTGTTCGCACCGCCGAACGCCAGGTTGACTGTCAGCGCGAAGCGTACGTCGGACGCTTCAGACACAACGGTTGCCGGCAAACGACGCGGTGCATGAAGCACCAGATCGACAAGCGCTTCAGGATCGACGAGCCCGCCCCCTGCAACCGGATGCACCACCCCGTGCATCAGACAAAGCACCGTCGCCACAAGTTCGAGCGCACCGCTCGCGCCGAGCAGGTGCCCCACCAGGCTCTTTGTGCTGGTCAGCGGCAATGCATCCGCGCGGTCACCGAACACTGCGCGCAGCGCACGGGCTTCGGCTTGGTCGTTGGCGCGCGTCCCGGTGCCGTGGGCGTTTACGAAGGCGATCTGCTCCGGACGAACGCCCGCCGCTCCCAACGCGCGGCGCACCGCGGCGCTGAGGCCTAGGCCTTCGGGATGCGGCGCGGACATGTGGTGCGCGTCGCAGTTGGCGACGGCGGCGTGCAACGTCGCAAGGATCTGCGCCCCGCGGGATGCCGCGTGGGATGCGGACTCCAACACCAGCACGGCGGAACCTTCGCCCAAACTCAACCCCGCACGGTCCGCGCGAAACGGCCGTGTGCGGTCGGGGTCCACAGACCGCAACGCGTTGAAACCCGCGTGCGTTGTGCAGCACAACGAATCGGCGCCACCAACCAGTGCGACGTCGACTTCACCGCAAGCCAGCGCGTCCATGGCAGCAGCAGCAGCCATCGCGCTGGAGACGCACGCCGTGGACAACGTCTCCACCGGTCCACGCACGCCAAACGCCCTCGCCACCGCGTCCCCTGGACCGTTGGCTTGCTGTGCCGCGAGACGCCCCGCCCGAAGCGGGCGGTCACCGTTGCACAGAGCCCTGAAGAACGACTCGCTTTCCAACAAGCCACCCGTGCTCGAACCGAAGAACACCCCGACCCGTGGGCCGAGACCGGGGCGCGCGCGGGCATGGCTCGATGCGGATTCGCCAATCAGCTCCGCTTGGGTGAGCGCTTCTTCGGCAGCAAACACGGCGAATCGGTCCGCGCGCGTCAGCTCCCATCGAGGCCGTGCGTAGGGCGGCGCATTCGCGACTAGCGCAGTGTGCTGCGGGGCTTCGGCCGCGTGCTTGGTGCGGTGCCCCTCACTGTCGAACACCGTGATGGGCCCGATCGCGTCCGCGCCAGCCACCAGTCCCGACCACACAGCACCAAGCCCAAATCCATGGGCCGTGACTGCACCCATGCCGGTGATCACCGGCGCTAGGGCCGGCGGAGTGGCGGACGCAGAACGAGTGGTGTCGGACGCGGCGGTCACGGCCTGCGCCTCACCGAGACTGGTGGGCTGGACGCGCGCATCCGATGGCGAGATGTGAAGAGACTTCGCACGGGAGCAGAATCCTCCGCGACGGGGGCTCTTTCGCCAAATCCCGATCTCTCACGCCCGCGCCGACTCGCAGGACCTGGCGTGAGGTCAGCCGCTTCCCTAGTCAGCCATGCGCGACTCGACGAAGGCGGCCAGCGCGCCTGCGGAGGCGAATGCATCGCGTCCGATCTCTTCGTTTTCGGTTTGGATGCCGAATTCCTTCTCCATCGCCACAACGAGTTCGAGGGCATCCACGGAATCGAGGCCCAGCCCCTCACCGAACAAGGGAGCGTCGGTGGCGATGTCATCGGGCGACACGTCCACCAGTTGGAGGCTGTCGACGATCAGCGCTTTCACACGCTGGACGGTTTCTGGAGCGGCGGTTTGAGTCATGGCAGGTAGGCGGCCGTAAGACTGACGCGAACGACCCGTTCGGGATACTCGAAACTGGCGAGGAAGCGCGGAAACTCGCCGCTTCGCTGTGGAAACTACGGGGACATCACGGCGAACTTGCGCGACGCGCCAGCAATGCCGGATGCCGTCAACAGGTGGTCTAGCGTGCATGGACGGGGAATTTCAGCCGCGGAACCAAGGCTCGACGGCCATACTCCGCGGACGCTCAGCAAACCCCGCGCCGCAACGGCAGCGAGCCTGCTGCGCTTCGTTGCTCTAGCCGCACGCCGCGCCGATTCGCACCTCGGCCCTGGAACTTCCACCAACGATTCGCCACCCGATGCCCGCCCCGAAGCCGCGACCGCACACTGCGCCTGGGCAGAGCTCGGTCGATGCCGCAGCAGGAAGCTGTCGCTCAGACGGCAACGGGACACCTGCAGACGCGATCCTCATCCGCTTCGCGCAGCAGCTCCGAACCGAACCAAACGCGACGGTGCTCGAATGCGGAGGACACACGGTGTCCCGCGAGGCGCTGGCTCACGCCGCGCACGGGATCGCGAACGCGATGGCTGTGCATCCGCGAGGCTCCCGCGTCGGCCTCACGCTGGAGAACGGCGCGGGATTCCTCGCCGGGTTCCTTGGGCTCCTCGAAGCGGGACACGTCGCGGTCCTTCTGGAGACATCGATGCCCCAAGCCGAGCGGCAGCAGGTCGGCGACGAACTGGGCTTGGCTGGATTCTTGGTAGACGGTCCCGACACCAATCCATGGACGCTGCCTGACGACGTCGACTTTTCGCCGCGCTCCGGCGCCCTGCGGTTCGATCGACGGGAGCCTTCGGTTGAACCAGGCATCGAACAAGAGGGCCAACCAAGGGATGGGTCGATCTTGACGCCGTTCCTGGCGCCAAGAGGCACGGCGCTCCCCGGCGAAGCACGCGTCATCAAGCGCACGTCTGGAACGACCGGCCGCGCACAGGGCCTGGTGTTCGACAGCGAAGCGATCCTTGCAGACTCCGACCGCCTCAATCGCGCGATGCGCATCGGTTCCGAGGACGCGATCCTCGCCACGATCCCGATGGGCTTCAGCTACGGACTGGGCAGCATCGTCATGCCGGCACTCACCGCCGGCGCGCGCGTGCTTTGTCCGGTTCCCGGCCATCCGTTCAACATGCTTTGCGCGGCGCGCGACGCAAACGCGACGGTGTTGCCGGCAGTGCCCGCCCTGCTTGGTGCCTTGGCGCGTAGAACCGCCGACGAGTCTTGGCCCTCGTCATTGCGGCTCGTGATCTCAGCGGGTGCACCGCTTCCAACCGCCACTGCGCTCGCGTTCTTAGAGCGCACCGGCGTGCCCATACGCGTGTTCTATGGCTCGAGCGAGTGCGGTGGCATCGCGTGGGATGCAGACGGCACCGCTGGGGTCGAAGGCACCGTGGGTCAACCGTTGCCCGGCGTCGAGATCACGATCGATGCGCAGCACAAAGTCTGCGTCCGCTCTGCTTCGCGCGCATTGGGCTGTCTGTCGGCGGCGGGGTTTGAAGCCACGGAAGACGCACCGTTCGTCCCCGGCGACCTCGGCAAGTTTGAAGCTGGAGTGCTGCGCCTCACGGGCCGCGAGTCGTCGCACTTGTCGGTGGCCGGCCGCAAAGTTGAGCCCAGCGAGATCGAAAACGTCCTGCTGCAATCGCCGTACATCATCGACGCTGTGGTGTGGGGCGAGTCGGGACACCACGACGATGCCGGAGACGTTTGCTTCGCCGCAGTGGTGCCGGCTGAAGGCTCGGCGGTTTGCATCGAGACCCTGACGTCGTCGTGCCGCGACCAGCTCCCTTCGTGGAAACGGCCTCGCCGCATCCGCGAAGTGACTGAGATCCCGCGCAACGCCCGGGGCAAAGTCCCGCGAGACGCGCTGCGAGAGTGGGCCGCAAAGCAGTTCAAGGGTACGAACCGGTAGAGTGCGCGCGGCGGCAAGATCTGCGCAGAGCCGGCTGTACGCAGCGAAGCGACGCGAAGCCAAGCTTCGCGTCGCCTTGCGTGCGTCACCTAAAGCCCGCCGTCGGGCATCGGATCAACCTTCGATCAGTAGCGGTAGTGGCTCGGCTTGTAGGGCCCTTCAACCGGAATACCGATGTAGTCCGACTGCGCCTTGGTCATCTTCGTGAGCTTGGCGCCCAACTTGTCGAGGTGCAGGCGAGCGACCTTCTCATCCAGCTCCTTCGGCAGGACGTAGACGGCGTTCTCATAGTTGTCGGCGTTGTTGA